>CBFGRG010000391.1:0-3837 GCA_965651105.1 uncultured bacterium
GCGGACCCCGTGTCCGCCCGTGCCACGGCGAGTCGCCCATCAGATCTGAAGAGCGTTGTAAGGCGACATTGGCGGCTTCGTCGGTGTCCCCATCGAAGATGGATGCGCCGCCAAGTCGCCGCTACGTTACCCTTCGTGGCCGCCCAAACAGATTCCTACTGGCCGGTGGCCTGCTCGTAGCGAAGGCCGACAGCCTCCCAGTTGACGACGCTCCACCAGGCCGCGAGGTAGTCGGCGCGGCGGTTCTGGTAGGCGAGATAGTAGGCGTGCTCCCAGACATCGACGCCGAGAATCGGCGTGCCCGTCGTCTCGACCAGGTCCGCCATCAGCGGGTTGTCCTGGTTCGGCGTGCTCGTCACCTCAAGCTCGCCGGCCGGGTTGACGATCAGCCATGCCCAGCCGGACCCGAAGCGGCCCAGCCCGGCGGTGTTGACCGTCTCCTGCATCGCGGCGAGGTCGCCGAACGTCGCGGTGATGGCGTCGGCCAGCGCCCCGGCCGGCTCGCCGCCGTCCGGCGTCATGCTCTCCCAGAACATCGTGTGGTTGACGTGCCCACCGCCATTGTTGCGGACGGCGGTTCGGCGGTCCTCCGGTACGAGGTCGAGCTGCCCGATCAGCTCCTCGGCGGGCATCGCGGCAAGGCCTGGCAGGTCGACGACCGCCGTGTTCAGGTTGTCAACGTAGGCCTGGTGGTGCTTCCCGTGGTGGATTTCCATCGTCTGCGCGTCGATGGCGGGCTCCAGCGCGGCGACGTCGTATGGCAGCGGTGGCAGCTCATAGGGTCCGGTCACGTCGGCGGGTGTGGCCTGACGCAGCGCGGCGCGGCCGGGTTTTGCGGCCCCCGCGCTGGCGAGCAGGGGCGTGGCGGCAATGGTGGCCAACGAGGCGGCGAGACCGCTACCGACAACCGTGCGACGAGAGATCATGCGATACATCGAGCTTCCTTCTGGTATGCGAATGAACGACTGAATATCGAGCCCCGAACGTCAATCGACCGAACACACCACTCCTTCATTGAGATGCGGGCGGGGCACCGTTGCCCCTCGTCCCTCGCGGCGTCTCGCCCGCCAGCGCTGGCAGGCACCATCAGATAGTGCCCCGGCACGACTGCCGATGCCTCGGTGATGTGGCGTATTTCCACGGCAATCCGATATCGGCCACTTCTACGAAGTAATGCGTAGGTCAAGCGATTACAGGTGAATCACCGGCGATGGCGGATCTCCCTCGTCGGGTAAACTGAACCCAACGATGCCGGCAACCCGCCGGTCCCCTGTTCCACCCCACGGAGAAGACCTGCGTGAGCTCCTCGACCTCCGCCGCGACCGACCCGACCGAAGGCCAGGCCATCGGCGGACACCCGACCGACGACACCGCCCACCTGCTTCAGGAAGCCCGCGAAGCCGGCACCACCGTGGACACGGTGGTGGTGCTCGACTACGGCTCGCAGTACAGCCAGCTCATCACCCGACGCGTGCGCGAGCTCGGCGTCTACAGCGAGGTGGTGCCCCACGATGCGACGTGGGACGAGTTGAGCCGCCTCGATCCGAAGGGCGTCATCCTCAGCGGCGGCCCGGCAAGCGTCTACGCCGAGGGCGCCCCGCAGCTGCCCGGCTGGGTGATGGAGCAGGAGCTGCCGGTGCTCGGCATCTGCTACGGGATGCAGCTGCTTGCCCATGCGCTCGGCGGCAAGGTCGATCCAGCCGACCATCGCGAGTACGGTCCGGCGACGATTACCGTCGAGGGCGATCACCCGCTCTTCGCCGGGCTGCCGGAGCGGCTCGATGTCTGGATGAGCCACGGCGATCACATCACCAGGATGCCGGATGGCTTCCGGGTGCTGGCGAAATCGCCGAACTCACCGATCGCGGCGATGGGCACCGACCGGTATGCCGGCATCCAGTTTCATCCCGAGGTGCAGCACACCCCGCGCGGGGGCGACATGCTGCGGAACTTCCTCGTCGAGATGTGCGGTTGCGGCACGACATGGTCGCCGGAGTCGTTCATCGAGGCGGCGATCCGGGACATCCGCGACCGGGTCGGCGACGGCAAGGTACTGCTGGCGCTCAGCGGCGGGGTCGATTCATCGGTCGCGGCGGCGCTGCTGCACCGGGCGATCGGCGATCAGCTCACCCCCGTCTTCGTCAACAACGGCCTGCTGCGGCTGAACGAGGCCGAGACGGTGCGCAAGGTCTTCGCCGAGACGTTCGGCATGGATCTCGTCTACGCCGACGCGAGCGAGCAGTTCCTGACGAAGCTTGCCGGCGTGTCCGACCCGGAGCGAAAGCGCAAGATCATTGGCGAGACGTTCATTCGGGTCTTCGAGGCCGAGGCGGACAAGGCGGGGCCGTTCCAGTTCCTCGCGCAGGGCACGCTCTACTCCGACGTGATCGAGAGCGCGACCGGCAAGGACAGCAAGACCGCGGTCAAGATCAAGAGCCACCACAACGTCGGTGGGCTGCCGGACGACATGGAGTTCGAGCTGATCGAGCCGCTCAAGTACCTCTTCAAGGATGAGGTGCGCGAGGTCGGCCGGGCTCTCGGGCTGCCGGAGGAGATCGTCGAGCGGCAGCCGTTCCCGGGTCCCGGCCTGGCGGTACGCATTCTCGGCGAGATCACGGGGCCGGACCTTGAGCTGCTGCGGAAGGCCGACGCGATCGTGCGCGACGAGATCTTCGGCGCGGGACTGAACGGCGAGGTGTGGCAGTACTTCGCGGTGCTGCTGCCGGTGCAGTCGACCGGCGTGATGGGCGACTATCGGACCTATGCCAAGGTCGCGGCGGTGCGGGCGGTGGCGAGCCAGGACGCGATGACGGCGGACTGGGCGAAGCTGCCCTACGACGTGCTGGGGCGAATCAGCAACCGGATCGTCAATGAGGTCGACGGCATCAACCGGGTCGTCTACGACATCACCTCCAAGCCCCCCGCCACCATCGAGTGGGAGTGACGGCGGCAGCACGCGTAGACCTGCGCCCAGGTGCGCAGGTTCGTCGTGACCATCCACCTGCACCCCCTAGATTCCGGATCGCCCCGGATCCCGAACGAGATCGCCCGGTCGCGCCTCAATCCGAGTCGCAGCGTAGACTGGGGTGCGTGATCTATCGAACCCAGCTACCACTCCGAGGCCAACGATGAACCTGACCGATTTCGACGCCCTGTCGTTCGATTGTTACGGCACCCTGATCGACTGGGAGGAGGGGCTGCGCAACGGCCTGTCGAAGGTGGCGGCGCTGGCACCCGGCGCGCCGGACGTCGACACCCTGCTCGAAACCTACGGCGAGGTCGAGGCACGGACAGAACGGGAGCACCCGGCGATGCGCTACCCCGAGATCATCGCCCGGAGCGTCACCGCGACCGGGGCGGCGCACGGCATTGAGGTTTCGGAAGCGCTGGCGGCCGCAATCGGCGCCTCCGTGCCCCAGTGGCCGGCTTTCCCCGATTCCCGGGAGGCGCTGCAGCGGCTGAAGGCGCGCTACAAGCTCATCATCCTCTCGAACGTCGACCGGCAGTCGTTCGCCGGGAGCAACGAGCGGCTGGGCGTGGAGTTCGACGCGGTGCTGACAGCCGAGGACATCGGCTCGTACAAGCCGAACCCGCACAACTTCGAGGCGCTGCTGGCGAGGATCGAGGAGATGGGCATCGCGAAGGGTCGCCTGCTGCACGTTGCCCAGAGCCTGTTCCACGACCACGTCCCGGCGAAGGCGGCTGGCCTCGCCACCGTCTGGATCGACCGCCGGGCCGGCAAGCCAGGCGCAGGAGCGACCCCCATCCCGGCCGACGCGCCGGAGCCCGATTGGCGCTTCACGTCCATGGCCGAGTTCGCCGACGCGGTGGAGCTGG
>CBFGRG010000392.1:0-3831 GCA_965651105.1 uncultured bacterium
GGTCTCCTCGGCGAAACTGGCCGATCCAGGCGAGGTCAGCTCGATCGAAAGGGCCGGAATCGTGATCGCGATCACCAGCGCCAGCGAAACGATCGTCGCGACCACCCGGTGGCGGACGATGAACTCCGACCAGCGATGCCAGAACCGGCTCTCCTGGTCGCCCCGGCGCCAGCGCGGCCAGTCGACCTTCGGCCCGACCGTCGCCAGGATCACCGGCAGCAGCGTGATCGCCACCGCGACTGATGACAGCGGGATGAGCATGCCACCGAGCCCGATGCTGCGCAGGAAGGGCACATCGATCGCAACCAGCGCGATCAGGCTGATCGCCACCGTCGTGCCGCTGAACACGATCGCGTGCCCGGCCGTCTCCATCGCTCGCTGCACCGCCAGCTCGTTGTCGTCGGTCTTCGACCGCTCCTCGCGCCAGCGCGTCACCAGCAGAAGCGAGTAGTCGATCGCGATACCGAGTCCGAGCAGGGCGATCAGGAACTGGACGATGAAGCTGACATCGGTGATGCCGGTCAGCCCCCAAACCAGCAGGAAGGTGGTGAGGATCGAGACGCCTGCCACCACCAGCGGCATGAACGCCAGCAGCGAGCCGAAGGTCCACAGCAGCACGATCAGCGCACCGCCGGCACCGATCAGCGTCTCGACCAGCACGCTCGAGCTGGTCTCCTCGCTGGACGCCTCCTCCGCGCCGGCCAGCCCGGCGACGTGGACCGGCTCACCGGCCACCGTCGCGCCCTCGAGCGCTCCCTCGACCGCGGCCTCGCTGGGCGAGGGGCCGTCGAAGGAGGGGAGGGGATAGATGAGCGCAAATGTCGTGCGCCCGTCTTCCGAGATGAAGGCGGGATCGCCCGTTGAGGCCCAGGAGACGCTGCGGGTCTCCGGCGCGGCCTCCTCGACCGCGTCGAGCACGGCGGTCAGGTCCTCCTGCACAGCGGGGTCGTCGGCGGTCATGCCCTCGGGCAGGTTCACGACGATGGTGTAGGGGTTGCCGAAGCCGCCGGCGCCGTAGGTCCGCGCGATCTCGGTGTTGACGTCGGTCGATTCGGTCCCCGGCAGGTCGAACCGGGTCGAGAGGGCATCGCCGACCGGACCGGTCGAGACGATCCCGGCGACCATCATCGTGATCCAGAAAACCACGACGAGCGCCTTGTGCCGCAGCACGAAGCGGGAAATCGATGCGAGACTCACGGTGAAACGCTCCTCATGAAACGATGCAGGTGTCGTGCGGCCGCGTGTCGCGACCTCATGTACGCATCGTCGGGGAGGTTTCTAAGCAGGGAATAAGAACGGCGTCACGGCGGGCACATCTGCACCAGCTATTCGACACGCCGAGGGCCGGTACTGAAGCCGGCCCTCGAATGACGTCCAGAATCAGCGCCAGCTACATCCAGGAGAGATACCAAAGCTCGTCGTAGCGCGACAGGTCCACGAACGAGAGCAGGTACCGGACGAGCTGGGCCACCCCGAACACGACGATGGCGATTAGCGCCAACCAGAATAGTCGCGACAGCATTGCCGATCGCCTGGCGGAATGGGTGGTTGTTCGGTGCATGGTCGTTGCTCCTTCGCGGTGGCGAATCGAACCCCCGAACGCGATCGTGACGTGAGTGCCGTGTCTCTCCGCGCTCTGATGCACCTATCTTCCAAAGCAAATGTAAGAGAACCCTAAACTGGCAGTCACGGCATTGTGTCGCTTCGGTATCGCGTTTCATGAGGGGAACTCGCCACGCGACCGCCTGGCGCGAACCGGGCGCCTCACGCCTGCCCGATCCCCGCGTTGACCCAGGAGAGGCAGTTGCGACGCCACGCTCGTCGGAACCGTTCGCACGAAACCAGGAGAGAACGCATGATCACGACAAGCACAACCCTCGATCTCGATCGCCAAGCCAGCCTCGCCGAGGCATTCGCCGCGCTCCACCGCCCGGGCGATCCGCTCGTGCTCCCCAACGCGTGGGATGCAGGATCGGCACGGCTGGTGGAGCGCGCCGGCGCGAAGGCCATCGCCACCACCAGCGGCGGGGTCGCCTGGAGCCTGGGCGTCGCGGACGGTGGCGGCCTCGACCGCGAGCGCGCTGCCCGATCCATCCGCGAGATCGTCCAGACCGTCAGGGTGCCGGTCACGGCGGATATCGAGCGCGGCTACGGCGACACGCTCGACGAGCTGGCCACGACAATCCGGCTCGTGCTGGAGGCGGGAGCGGTCGGCGTCAACCTCGAAGATTCCGGGGGTGATCCTTTGTATTCGCCGGAGGAGATGGCCGAGCGGATCCGGACCGCGCGGGCGACCGCCGACGCCTTCGGCGTGCCGCTGTTCATCAACGCCCGCACCGACGTCTACCTCCGTGGCGTCGGAGAGGAGTCTGGCCGGCTCGGAGAAGTGATCTCCCGCGCGAAGGTCTACGCCGCCGCGGGGGCGAATGGCCTGTTCGTGCCGCGATTGCTCGATCTCGACGCATTGCGGGAGCTGACCTCAGCCGTCACCCTGCCAGTCAATGCCATGGTCGGGTTCGGCGCTCCCGCCGTTGGGCAGCTCGCCGAAGCAGGGGTGCGCCGGGTCAGCGCCGGCACCGCTCTCGTGCAGTCGGCATACGCGCACATCGATCGGGCCGCACGCGAGCTGCTGGAGCACGGCACCTATGCCAACTATGAAGAGGCGCTCGCGTATCCTGACGTCAACAAGATGTTCGAACGCTGATCGGGACGACACGAGCAACGGAGCGGCCGATGACGGAGATCGAGATCACCGGCGACGTGATCGTCGGGAAGGATGGCGTCGCCCGGTGTCCATGGGGAGCGACGCCGCCGATCTACGCCGAGTACCACGACACCGAGTGGGGCGTTCCGCTCCACGGCGAGACGGAGCTGTTCGAACGGATCACGCTGGAGGCGTTCCAATCGGGGCTGAGCTGGCTGACGATCCTGCGCAAGCGCGAGGCGTTCCGCGAGGCGTTCGCCGGCTTCGATCCCGAGATCGTCGCGGCCTTCGACGAGAGCGACATCGAACGGCTGATGGGGGACGCCGGCATCGTCCGCAATCGACGCAAGATCGAGGCGACGATCTCGAACGCCCGGGCGACGCTGGCGCTTCGGGAGGATGGCGGCCTCGATGCGCTGATCTGGTCGCATCGCCCGGAAACGGCACCGCCCGCCCCGCGCGTGGATGGGGATATCCCTGCCGTGACGCCGGAATCGACGGCGCTGGCGAAGGCGCTCAAGGCACGCGGCTTCGTCTTCGTCGGCCCGACCACCGCCTACGCGCTGATGCAGGCGATCGGCATGGTCGACGATCACCTCGCCGGCTGCCACCGCCGCGGCAGCGGGCGTCCGTAGACCCGCGCCCAGGTGCGCGGGTGCGTCATGGGTGTGATCGATCGATTATCGGTATCAACGACGAACCCGGGCACCTCGGCCCGGGTCTACGAAATTGCCGTAACCTCAGCTCGGCTCCGCGCTCTGCTGGACCGGCCACCTCCATGCCTGCCGAAGGATCAAGCCCAGGATCACGGCCTCGACAGCGGCTCCGACGTAGATGTACGCCCACGACTCGCCGATCACATTCACGATTGACACGAACAGGAAGAATGCGCCCACGATGAGGTTCGCCAGGCGGTTGACCCGGGCCGGCAGCGCCACGGACAGGAACACCATCAGGCTCGGGATGACCATCAGCCCCAGCGCGCCCAGCGCCCACGTCTGATTGATGTCGAACGGCCCGACCTTCTCATCCAGGATGTCCTCGACAACACCAGGCTTGTAGAGTCCAACGATATCGACATAGACAAAGATGAACATCACGCTCGCCCAAAGCGCGGCGAGCTTCAC
>CBFGRG010000393.1:0-3814 GCA_965651105.1 uncultured bacterium
GCACCGCCGGGCTGGTGACCATCGAGGACATCCTCGAGGAGATCGTCGGCGAGATTCAGGACGAGTACGACAGCGAGGAGCCGCTGTTCGAACAGCCAGCGCCCAACGTCCTGCTGGCGGACGGTCGGCTTCCGATCGAGGATGTCGAGGACGCGCTGAGGATCCGTTTCGAGGAAGACGATGACTTCGGCACGCTCGGTGGGTTCGTCCACAAGCACCTCGGACGGTTGCCGATCCAGGGGGACACCTTCGAGGCCGAGGGCGTCCGCGTCGAGATCATCAAGGTTGAGCGACACCGTGTGCGTCAGCTTCGTATCACCAACCTGATGGAGAGCGACCGCGGGGCGCAGAATGGCTCGGTGGATGCCATTCCCGGCGGCGTCGAGCGCGATGCGGAACGCGATGGCGCCTGACCCGGTGCCGGCGATCGGCGGTGTCCGGATTTGGTACCCGCGCGTCACCTCGACGATGGATATCGCGATGGCGCTCGGGGTTGCCGGAGCGCCGCACGGCACGCTGGTTGAGGCGGGGGAGCAGACCGCAGGGCGAGGCCGCCTCGGTCGCCAATGGATCGCACCGGCGGGATCGGCGTTTCTCGGATCGTGGCTGCTGCGTGTTCCCTCGGGAATCGATCTCGCGGCGCTCTCGCCGGTGATCGCGGCGGTCGTGCTGCGGGCCGTTTCGACGCTCGCGCCAGCCGCGCCGGTGGCCTACAAGTGGCCCAACGATGTCCTCATTGACGGACGCAAGGTCGCGGGCATCCTGCTGACGGCGCGAGAAATGTCGGGCCAGACGGTGGTCGTCGCCGGCACGGGCATCAACGTGCAACCCGCGAGCGCACCGACAGGTGTGTTGGCAACGAGCCTTGCCGAATGGTCCGACGCGAGCATTTCCGACGTGCGCGAGGTCTTGGCTGCCGAGTTCGCTGAGGTGATGCCCGAATATCTCGCATCCGGCGGGTTGCCCGAAGCTGTGCGCGCGCTGCTCGAGGCGCGCATGGCGCATCGCGGCGACCCGGTTGAAGTGCTCCTGCCGGACGGGACGGTCTCCGGTATCGTGGCCGGGCTGGCGACCGATGGTGGGCTACGATTGCGTTCGCTCGATGACGATGCCGAGCGCGTGCTGCACGTCGGTGAGATCGTGCGGGGGCCGCGTGTCGCGGTCGAGGCCGGTGATCAAACTGCCGTATACTTGCCGCTGAAAGACGATTGCTGAATCGCCCAGTTTCGGGAAAGGCGCCGGGTAACACGATGGACTTTTCGTTGACGGAAGAACAGTTGCAGGTGCGTGACATGGTGCGCGAGTTCGCGCAGCGTGAGGTCGCACCGTACATCCAGGAGTGGGAGGCGAAGGGCGAGTTCCACCCGGAAGTCCTGGAAAAGATGGGCGAGGCCGGCATTCTCGGCATTCCTGTCCCGGAGGAATATGGCGGTCTGGGTCTCGACTATGTCAGCCTCGCGCTCGCCTGCGAGGAGCTGGAATACGTCGATACCTTCCTGCGCGTGATCATGAGCGTCCACGTCGGGCTCAACAGCCTGCCGCTGTGGCAGTGGGCGACCGAGGAGCAGAAGCAGCGCTGGCTTGTACCGCAGGCGAAAGGCGAGAAGATCGGCACCTTCGGCCTGACCGAGCCGAACGCGGGTTCCGACGCCGGTTCGATCGAGTCGACCGTGACGCGCGACGGTGACGACTACATTCTCAACGGCGCCAAGATGTGGATTTCGCTCGCGAACGTCGCCGACAACTTCCTCGTCTTCGCGAGCACCGATCGCAGCCTCAAGCACCGCGGGCTGACCGCATTCATGATCGAGCGCGGCATGGACGGCTTCACCACCGCCGACATCAAGGGCAAGCTCGGCGTTCGCGCCGGCAGCACCGGTGAGCTGGCCTTCAACAACGTCCGCATTCCGGCCGAGAACCGCATCGGTGAAGAGGGCGAAGGCTTCAAGATCGCGATGAGCTGCATCGACCAGGGCCGTTTCACGGTCGCTGCCGGTGCGGTCGGGCTCACTCGTGCCGCCCTCGACGCGAGCGTGAAGTACGCCAACGAGCGCGAGACTTTCGGCGTGCCGATCGGGCATCATCAGCTCGTGAAGCAGATGATCGCGAAGATGGTCGCCGGCGAGGCGGCGTCGCGGCTGCTGGTGATGCAAGCCGCCGAGCTCAAGAACCGGGGCATCCGCAACACGAAGGAGACCTCGCTGGCCAAGTGGTACGCCTGCGATGTCGCGCTGCAGTCGGCTGACGATGCGATCCAGGTCCACGGCTCCTACGGTTTCTCGAACGAGTACCCGGTCGAGCGGTACATGCGCAATGCCCGTGGCGCGGTGATCTACGAGGGCACCCGCGAGGTGCACCAGCTCCTGCAGGCCGACTACGCGCTCGGGTACCGCGAGGACAAGCCGCTGCGCTGCCCGCAGCCACCGGCGGTCGGGTTTGACGCCGAGGGGGCTCGCGAGACCGTGCTGGCGTAGCGTCAGGCCACGTGTCGGCTCGAAAGTGGGAGGAGGCAAGCTCTTCCCCTGTGACAGTGGCCGCAACGAGACGATCCGAGATACAGGCGGCCGATCGTGAGGTACGGATCGGTCGCCTGTTGTGATTTCCGGGTCCCCCGGACGAGAGGAGCGAGCGCACATGAGCGAGCGAAGCGTCCTGCTCGGCGGCGCGCGCACGCCGTTCGGCAGGTTGGGCGGCAGCCTGGCGCCGTTGACAGCGGTCGAGCTGGGCAAGATTGCGCTCAGGGCCAACCTCGATCGCGCCGGCGTCGATGATGTCGATATCGAAAACGTCGTGTTCGGTCAGGTATTGCAGGGCGGGGCAGGTCAGAACCCGGCGCGACAGGTCGCGCTGGGTATCGGACTCGACCGCACCGTCAACGCCGAGACCATCAACCGCGTTTGCGGCTCCGGGATGCGCGCGATCACTCTTGCGGACACGATGATCCGCGCCGGTGACTACCGCGTGATCGCCGCCGGTGGCATGGAAAGCATGTCCAACGCGCCCTACATCGTCCGCAAGGCGCGGTTCGGCTACCGCATGGGCGACGGCACCCTTGAAGACATGATGATCGGCGACGGGCTCATGTGCGCGATCGAGGGGTGCCACATGGGCATCCACGGCGGCAATGTGGCGGCCGAGGAGAACGTCTCCCGCGAGGAACAGGATGCCTGGGCGTTGCGGTCGCATCAGCGGGCGATTGCGGCGATCGAGTCGGGCCGGATGGCGAAGGAGATCGTCCCGGTCGAGATCCAGGGCCGCAAGGGGCAGGTGACGACCGTTGACACCGACGAGGCGCCTCGTGCCGACAGCACGGCCGAAGCGCTGGCCCGGCTGAAACCGGCCTTCGACCCGGAATCGACCGTCACGGCCGGCAACGCGCCGGGCGTCAACGACGGTGCGGCGTCGATGATGGTCGTCGCCGAGTCCTGGGCGACGGAGCATGGACTCAAGCCACGCGCGACGGTGCTCGGGCACGCCGCTTCGGCGTGGGATGCGCCGTATCTCGCCTACACGCCCGCCATGGCGATCGAGTCGGCGCTGGCCAAGGCTGGTGTTGCTGTCGACGACGTCGACCTCTTCGAGATCAACGAGGCGTTCGCCAGCGTGACGCTGATCTCCAGCCGCCGGCTCGGGATCGACCTCGACAAGGTCAATGTCAACGGCGGCGCGGTCGCGCTCGGTCACCCGATCGGCGCCAGCGGCACGCGGATCGTGATGACCCTGGTGCAGGAGCTGGAGGATCGTGGCGGCGGCATCGGCGTCGCGGCGATTTGCTCCGGCGGTGGCCAGGGCGACGCCATCGTCGTCCGGGTCG
>CBFGRG010000394.1:0-3812 GCA_965651105.1 uncultured bacterium
GGCGGGTTGGGAAGCTCCCAACCCGCCCGCTCATTCTCTCTGGAGATGCGGCCCTTACTGATGCTGCAACGGGGCCGGGCTCGGTGCGAGGGCGCCTCCCTGGCCGAGGCGGAGCTCCGAGATCTCGCCGCTGTGGGTTACCACAAAGATGCGCGAGTATCCGGAGATCGGCTGGTCGAACACCAGGGGCTGCACGACCTCGCCCGTGTCGCTCACATCGAGGCTGGCCACAAGCGCCGGCTGGCTGCCTTCCGACTGGCACCACACCTGGTGGATCTCTCCTGGCTCGAGATCCCAGGCGACCATCAGGGCGCTCGCCTGCTCGGGGTCAGCGAGCAGCTTGCCGGTGGCCTTGCATTTCTCGCATTTGGACTGCATGTTGAACGTCTGGAAGCCTTCGGGCAGCATCGAAACCGTCTGGTTGGTGTCGAGAGCGCCGTTCGCGCCCTGATCGTCGACCTGCTCGCGGAGCTGAAGTGTCCAGAGAGTCATCACCACCAGGGCGATCGCGAGCGGTGTGATCAGCATCTGGCTCCAGTGGAACCGGCGAGCCGGCTCGATCGGGGTCGTTGCCGGCTCTGCTGGGCCGGTGGGGCGCAGGTTGAACTGCGATTGCGCCGCCGCGACAGCCATCTGCTCGTCGGCGATGCGCGACATGAGGGCGTGCCTGGCCTCGCTCGAAGGCGAAACCGGCGCCAGTGAAAAGGGCAGCAGGTTGGCGATATCGCCGAAGGCGGTCGCCTCGCGCCGGCATGACTCGCATGTGGCGACGTGCCGTTCCAGCGCGTCGGAGTCGCTCGGCTCCAGCGCGCCCAGCGCCCACGCTTCGAGCTCGTCGCGCACCTGGCTGCATGACCAGCCCTGATTCGGTTGTGGCGCAACGTGCGAAGAGTCGCTCACGCCGGCTCCACCTTTCGTCCCTCGAGCTCCTCGCGGAGCTTGCGCATGCCAAGCCGCATGCGGGTCTTGATCGTGCCCAGCGGCACATCCAGTGTTTCGGCTACCTCGCGCTGCGTTAGCCCGCGAAAGTAGGCCAGCTCGATCGGCACTCGCTGATTCGCTGGAAGCGTGCCCAACGCGGAGACCATCTCCTCGCGGAGCGACCCGATCCAGGCGTGCTCTTCCACCGACCGTTCGCCGTCAACGATGTTGGCGACCGCGGCAACCGGGTCTTCCAGGTCGGCCCGCTGCGGGCGACGCTGGCGCTTGCGAATCTCGTCGATGGCCATGTTGTGCGTGATCCGCAACAACCACGTCGCGTACGAGCCCTTGCCTTCGCGGTAGGCACCGGCCTGCTTCCAGGCTCGGAAGAAGACCTCCTGGGTCAGCTCTTCGGCGACGGCGCGATCGGCCATCATTCGCAGCGCGAGAGACATCACGATACGCGAGTAGCGCGCATACAACTCCTCGAGCGCCCGCCCATCGCCGGCGTCCGCCATCCGGCACAGATCCGCATCGGTCTCCTGCGCCAGCGCGCGTTCCAGCCGAAGCTCGTCGGTGGTCACGACGCCAGCCTTCCTGTCCAGCGAGACTTCCCGCCGCCGATCCGGGTCGGCTGTCTATATGTACGCCAGCGTTGATTGTCTGGATGTATGGGAGGGCGCATCAACGGTGCCTTTGGCGCGCGGTCCCCCGATCAAGGGCAATGATTATGGGGGCATCGAGATGGGAAGGGGGCGGGCGCCGTTGTCCGGGCCGCCCGAAAGACGATACCACGCCCGTGGCGGTGATGTGTGCGGTGGGCGTTTGCCGATCGCTCGCGCTACGACCGAGCGGTGGTCACCCGTGCACCGACAACGGTATCGAGCGAGTCGAATGCGCGCGCAAAGGTTCCGTCCGGCTGCCGGGTGACGAGTTGATGCTTTCCGTCGAGCGAGGCATCGGTGCCCGGAAGGTCGGCGCGGAAGTGACCGCCCCGGCTCTCCCGGCGATTGAGCGCGGAGACCGCGATCTCGCGCGCCAGCTGCGCCATCGTGCGAGTGGTGATCGCGTCGAGGGTGTTCCTGGCGAGGGCCGGGTCGGCTGCGAGGCGGTCCAGCGCGGCGATGGCATCGGTGAGCGAGTCTGCCGAGCGCACAACGGAGACGTCGTCGCGCATGATTTCCTGCACGCGCCGGCGGATTGCGAGGGCTTCGTCGTCGGGATCGATTCCAGCCAGGCGATGCTCGCCCGCCGGCGGGTTCGGGAGGGGTGTATCCGCTGGTTCGAGCGCCTGCGCGGCGAGACGGCCGAAGACCAGCCCCTCCAGCAGCGAATTGCTGGCGAGCCGGTTCGCGCCGTGAACGCCGGTGCAGCTCACCTCACCGATTGCGAGCAGCCCGGGCATGGAGGTTCGCCCCTCGGGCGTGGCGGCGATGCCACCCATGAAGTAATGCGCCGCCGGGGCGACCGGGATGCGGTCGGTCGCCATGTCGATGCCGGCTGCGCTGAGGTGGCGGGCGATCGTCGGAAATCGCTGCCGGACGAACGCGGCGTCGAGGTGGCGCAGGTCGAGCCAGACGCGACTGCCGGAGGCGATTTGCGCCTGGATCGCCCGGGCGACGACGTCGCGTGGAGCCAGCTCGGCGCGCGGGTCGATATCGACCATGAATCGCTCGTCAGCATCGTTTCGAAGAACCGCTCCGTCGCCACGGACCGCCTCGGAGATGAGAAATGGAGCCTCGCCGGGCAAATCCAGCACGGTTGGGTGGAACTGGGTGAATTCGAGATCGGCACAGGTCACACCCGCCCGCAACGCGATCGCGATACCGTCGCCGGTCGCCCCGGCCGGGTTGGATGACACCGCCCAAAGCTGACCGGCGCCGCCGAGCGCGAGGACGGTGGTGGCGCTCGCGACGGTGGTGCGGGCGCCGGTCGTGGTGGAGACCAGCTCGGCCCCGGCACAGCGGCCGTCGACGACACGAAGATCGACGAGCGCCGTGTGCTCGCGAATCGTCATGTCGTGCCGCTCGGCAATCCGCTCGACGAGGGCTCGCTCGATCTCGGCTCCGGTTGCGTCGCCACCGGCATGGAGCACGCGCGAGCGACTGTGGGCGGCCTCCTTGCCGAGTGCGATCTGGCCGTTCTCGGTGTCGAACGCGGTGCCCTGCGCGATCAGCCACTCGACGGCCGATTTGCCTGCACCGACCAGCGTGCGGGCAGCCTCGATGTCGACCAGCCCGGCACCGGCGGCGATGGTGTCCGCCAGGTGCAGGTCGGGGTCGTCCATCTCGTCAACGGCGGCGGCGAGGCCGCCCTGCGCGTAGCGGGTGTTGCTCTCGCCGAGTGCGCCTTTGGTGACGAGCAGGATGCGAGCGGGTTCGGGGAGGCTGAGCGCGAAGGTGAGTCCGGCGATGCCGGCACCGGCGATGAGGATGTCGACGGCGTGCTCGCGGTCGGGGTGCGTATCGATGACGGTGTGCCTCCGGTCGATCTGGCCCGGTACGTTTCCAGGCCGAAGTGGAGGTTAGTGTATCACTGACACGAAGTCCTGTGACGACCCGCGGACCATGGCCCGCGGCGACGACCTGGCGGCGCATCCACCGTCCGCAAAGACACCGCGGCGACGACCTGGCGGCGCATCCACCGTTCGCAATGACACCGTGGCGACGACCTGGCGGCGCCTCCACCGTTCGCCGTCACTTCGTAGCGGCGACTTGTCCGCGCACCCAACGTCGATGATGACCACGAGGCAGCGGGCAATGTCGCCTTCATCGGCGAAGGGCCCGGTACAGGCGACATTGGCTGCTTCGAAACACGAGGCCATCGTGCGGTGGGTGCGCCGCCAAGTCGCCGCTTGTATGTTTGGGGGACAGATGGTCGGCCTCCGTGTC
>CBFGRG010000395.1:0-3784 GCA_965651105.1 uncultured bacterium
CAGCGCCGACACGGGCTCACCGAGGGTGTCGGCGATGATTTGCAGCCAAAGCGGCGACTTGAGGGCGGCTGCGCCGTTGGCAAAAGTGGCATGACCGGGTGCGAGCAACGGTTTCAGCGCCTCGTGAATGGCAGCGAAGCGATACGCGGTCGCTTCGAGCGTGGCGCGGTAGATCTGCGCGGGTCGGGTAGCGAGGGTGATGCCGGCGAACACACCGGTGGCATCGTCGTTCCACGAGGGTGAGCGCTCGCCGGCGAGCAGGGGCAGCACGGTCAGTCCGTGGCTGTCGGGATCCATGCGCAGCGCCGCATCGGTCAGCACATCGAAATCACCACCGGCGAAGTAGCGAGCCATCCAGCCGGCGACGTTGCCGCCGTTGCTGAGGGCGCCGCCGGTGACGCGATGGTCGCGGTCGAGCCGGTACGCCCAGAGCCGCTCGCTGAGTGGCGCGTCGCTGTTGCCCTCGGTGATGACGCGCATCGCCCCGGAGGTGCCGATGGTGACGGCGACGCGGTCGTCTCCCACGGCCCCGGTGCCGAGATTCGCGCCCGCGCCGTCGCCGAGGGCGGGGAGCCACGGCACGTCGGCCAGGGCCGGCCAGCGGGAGCGCCAGGCAGCGGTGATCCGGGGCAGGTGGTCGCGGCGGTCAACCAGGTGCGGCAACTTGTCAGGATCGATACCGAGGGCATCGAGCATTCCGTCGTGCCACGTCGAGGTCTCGGTGCGGAGCAGACCGGTGCCGGACGCCATCGAGATCGATGTAGCGAGCGCGCCGCGCAGCTGCAGGTCGACATAGTCGACGAATGAGCACCACGTGGCCGTTTTCTCGACGATGTGCGGCCGCTGCTGGCGCAACCAGAGCAGCTTGGCGGGCCAGTAGGAGCTGTGGAACCGGCAACCGGTCTCGTGGTGCATCGCGGCGGGGTCGAGCATCTCGCGCAGCGTGTCGACCTGGTCCCCCGAGCGCGTGTCGCTCCACATGTAGACCGGCGAGGTGGGGTGACCGCTGGAGTCGACGCCCATCAGCCCGTGCCAAAAGGATGAGGTCGCAACGGCGGCGATATCGCCCTGGCGATCCCCGGCGAGCTGGAGCGCGCCGTCGACGCACTCGGCGACAAGCTCGAAGAGGTTCACGGGATCGGCCTCGGCGGCACCCTGCGAGGTGGTGTGAATGCGATGGGGAATCTGGTGCTCGCTCAAGCCGACCTGGCGGCCATGACCGTCGAACGTCAACGCCCGGACCGACGACGAGCCGATGTCGATCGCGAGCACGAGCGGCGCTTCGGCATCGGTCCAGGTGGTCTCGGCCAAGTCGGGTTGGTGCGGTGGCACGGTATGGGCTCCTGAGGGTTGGATGTCGGCAAGTGCGCAGTGGCACCTCTTGCCGTAGGATGGTGCGAGTGTGTCGTTGTTGTCGCGCAAAGTATGACAGGAGGCAAGCATGCAGGGAGCACGCCGGTGAGCGACATCGGCCGCGTAACCATCATTCCGGTGGACGGCCTGCCGGAGATCGAGCCGGGCGATCCGGTCGAGGCGATGATCGCCGAGCGGATCGCGGCCGTCGCCGGAGGTATCGAGCCGAACGATATCGTCATCGTGACGCACAAGATCATCAGCAAGGCCGAGGGACAGCTGGTCGAGCTGGCGAAGGTCGAGCCGTCGGCGCTGGCGACGAGCATCGCCACCGAGTACGACAAGGATCCGCGTCACGTCGAAGTCGTGCTGCGGGAATCACGCCGGATCGTCCGGATGGATCGCGGGCATATCATTTCCGAGACGCGCCACGGATTCATCTGCGCCAACGCCGGTGTGGATGGCTCGAATATCGCGCAGGGCACGGTGTCGCTGCTGCCGGAGGATCCGGACGCGTCGGCGGCGAGGATTCGCGAGCGCCTGATAGCCGGCCTGGACGGCTCCGCCGATGTCGGCGTGGTCGTGACCGATTCGTTCGGTCGTCCGTGGCGCAACGGCATCGTCAATGTCGCGATTGGCGTGAGTGGCGTGCCGGCGCTGGCGGACTATCGCGGAGAGTACGACGCGGCTGGTCACGAGCTTCGATCGACCGTGCTGGCGGTGGCGGACGAGCTGGCATCGGCAGCCGAGCTGGTCATGCACAAGGTCAGCGGCATCCCGGTTGCGATCATTCGTGGATATGCCTGGCAGCGCGAGGGTCGGCCCGGCAGTGGCGCCGACCTCGTGATGCCGCCGGAGCGAGATTTGTTTCGTTGAGAATGGGACGATTTGCGTTGGACGATGATGGGTACCCACGCGATATCCACCTTCGCCGGCGCAGGTCACGCAAGCTGAAAGGGTCACGCACGAGATGGCACAGGGAACCGTCGGATATGCCGCGTCTTTCGAGCAGTTTCACCCGACCGACATGCTGCGCTGGAGCCAGGAGGCCGAGCAGGCCGGGTTCCGCGCCGTGATGGCGTCGGATCATTACCATCCGTGGGTACCGAGCCAGGGGCACTCGGCGTTCGTCTGGAGCTGGCTGGGGGCACTCGGCACGGCGACGTCGATCCCGAAGTTCGGCACCGGAGTGACGCCCCCAGGGTACCGCTACCACCCTGCGGTCCTCGCGCAGGCGGCCGCGACCGTGGAGGCGATGTTCCCGGGCCGGTTCTTCCTCGGGCTTGGCGCGGGCGAGGCGCTGAACGAGCACATCGTCGGCGAATACTGGCCGGAGGCGCCGGTGCGGCTGGAGCGCCTGATGGAGTCGATCGAGATTATCGAGCGGCTGTTCAGTGGCAAGGTCGTCAAGCACCGCGGCAAGCATTTCAATGTCGAGAGCGCGAAGCTCTACACGATGCCGGATGCCCCGCCGCCGATCTACGTGGCGACCTCGGGGCCGATCATGGCGGGCCGCACCGGCAAGTTCACGGACGGCATCATCACCGTCGGCGCAGCCGATGAGAAGCTGAAGATGCTGATGGATCGCTTCGAGAAGGGCGCCCGCGATGCCGGCAAGGACCCGGCGTCGATGCCGCGCATGCTGCAGGTGAAGGTGTCATTCGCGTCCAGCGACGAGGAGGCACTCGACGCCGCGGTGCGCGACTGGCCGAACGGCGGGATGAATTTCCCCAAGGCCGATATCCGCAACCCGGAGGACTTCGAGGCGATGGCGAAGCTGGTGCGCCCGGAGAACTTCAAGAACCGGGTGTTCGCCTCGGCCGATCTGGACAAGCACGTCGAGTATCTGCAGCACTTCATCGATCTCGGGTTCCACGAGATTTACGTGCACAACGTCAACCGGTCCCAGCCGGAGTTCATCGAGGCCTACGGGCGAGACGTCATCCCGAACCTGAAGTGGGATTAGGCAGGCGGTCCGTCGCAACCGTACGCGTGGTCGCGGATACGGACTGTAGACCCGGATTTTGATATCCGGCTGCGGGCACCGCGACCACGGACGATCCCTGCAACCAGCGTCGAATCGGTAGACCCGCCCTGCAAATGGGCGGGTTCGCCGTTTTCTTCGGATCGTCCGATGATCGCTTGTTGGTGCCAGTGACGATCATCGGGATATCGAAATCCGACCTTTACTCACAGCGTTCACGACACCCGGGTCCCCCACGATGCGGGGGCAATGCCCATGGCATGACGGGTGTCGTCCGTTCGACGCCGGTGGCTGGCGGCGGCCCAACGACCCCGTGGCGTCGCCACCATGCGCGACCAGACCATCGCGACGTGCGGCCCGCCGGTGCAGGGAGCACGGCGCGTGGCGGCGGGGTCGACGGGTCGGGTGGGGCCACCGGCGCGAATCGGCGCGCACGTTGCCCGGATC
>CBFGRG010000396.1:0-3773 GCA_965651105.1 uncultured bacterium
TGTCATCGTCGCGATGATGCCACAGAACGGCCGTCAGGCGCGCTCGGCGAGGAAGGCCTCGATCGCATCGGCCGCCGGCAGGCCTGGCCAGGCGCCGGCATGTGTCGTCGCCAGCGCCCCGGCCGCCATCGCGAAGCGGATGTCCGCTTCGTCGACCGGCGCCCAGTTCCGCGCCAGCAGCCGCGATACCAACGCCGCCGTGAACGCATCACCCGCGCCTGTCGGCTCGACCACCTCGACCGGGAACACCGGCAGCTCCACCGGATCCTCGTGCTCATTGCGATACCAGACGTTGCGCCCGCCGTCCGTCAGGACACTCAGGCGCGCCCGGTACCGCGCGAGGTGGGTGAACACCGCCGCTGGCGTCTCCGCGCCCCACACGCCGCGCGCATCGTCCATGCTCACCTTGATCACCCGCGCGCTGTAGAGAAATGGCTCGATCGATATCCGCGCCTGTGCCATCGTCGGCCACAGCGTCGGGCGAAGGTTGACATCGAAAACGACCGGCACGCCATTGCTGTTGGCGAGATCGAGCGCCGCCACCGCACCGCGGCGCGAGCTGGAATCGGAGAGGATGACGGAGCCGGTGACGAGTGCGGACGCCTCCCACGGACGCGCCGTCTCCGCGTCCCGGTCGGTCAGCAGCCGGTCGGCGTGACGCAGCAACTGAAACTCGCCGTCACCCTGCTCGTTGGTCCACGCGAGCGCCAGCGTGGTCGCGGCCTCCGATGCCAGTCGCAACGCGCCGATGTCCACGCCTTCCGCGGCGAGTCCGTCTCGCAGGCGATGCCCGAAGGGGTCGTTCCCGACCACCGCGCAGAGGCGTACGGGCACGCCAAGCCGCGCCAGCGCGACCGCGACATTCGCCGGCGCGCCGCCCTCGCGGATCGTGAAGCGCTCGGCGCGCGTCAAATCGAAACCATCCTCGGCGATGAGATCGACGAGACACTCACCGAGCGCCACGACGGGGGAGTACAGATCGGACATGGAGCTCAGCTCGCCCGGGCCTGGGGAGAGGTGGTGGCATTGTCACGCTGAACATCGAGCACGTCGCGGACCGACTCCAGCCGGTTCATCACCCGGCTGAGGTGGCGGATCCCCTCGACCTCGATCGTCAACAGGAGCGTCACGGTGCGATCGTCGTGCGTCTGGGTGAGCACCGAGAGGATGTTGACGTGATCCTCGGCGAGGAGGATGCTCATGTCCTTGAGCAGGCCGACACGATCGAGCGCCGACACGCGAACCGAGACCGGGTAGGTCGCCTGGCTCTCCTGCCCCCACGAGACGGGCACGAGCCGGTCGGGATCGGGCAGGTTGGCGATGTTGCTGCAATCGCGGTGGTGGTAGATGATGCCGCGCCCACGAGAGATGTAGCCGACGATCGGATCGCCCGGGACCGGTCGACAGCAGTTTGCCTGCGTTGTGAGCAGGTTGCCGACGCCGAGCACCTCGACCCGGGCCGGTGACGACGGCGCCTTGATGTTGGAGGTCGGCGCGAGCATCCCCTTCGGCGTGTCATCCAGCCGGGAGACGATCTGCTGCGCGGAGACACCGCCGTAGCCGATCGCGGCGAGGAAGTCGTCAAGCTTGTTGTAGCGCGGGAAGAGCGCGAGGATGTCTTCCAGCTTTTTCTCGACGCCGAGTCGCTTGAGCTCGCGCTCGAGGATGTGCCTCCCCTGCGCGGTGTTCTCGTCGCGCTCCTGGCGGCGGAACCACTGGCGGATCTTCTCGCGGGCCGACGCCGTCTTGACGTACTCGTCGCCCGCCTGAAGCCAGTCCCGGCGAGGGCCGCTGACCGTCTTGCTGGTCTTGATCTTGACGACCTGGCCGTTTTGCAGCTTGTAGTTCAGCGGCACCATGTGGCCGTTGACCGTGGCGCTGACGGCGTGGTGGCCGACCTGGGTGTGGATGCGATAGGCGAAATCGACCGGCGTCGCGCCGTTGGGCAGCTCGATGATGTCGCCCGCCGGCGTGAAGACATAGACCATGTCCTGGAAGACGTCGGACTTGAGGGATTCGACGAATTCCTCGGCGTCGGCAACCTCATCGCGCCAGTCCATGAGCTGGCGCAGCCAGGTGATCTTCGCCTCGAGCTTCTGGTCGCTCTTGCCGCCGCCCTCCTTGTAGCGCCAGTGGGCGGCGATGCCGTACTCGGCGACCTGGTGCATCTCGCGGGTGCGAATCTGGATCTCGACCGGCTGCCCCTTCGGGCCGATCACCGCCGTGTGGAGGCTCTGGTACATGCTCTCCTTCGGCGTGGCGATGTAGTCATCGATCTCGCCGGGCACGGGGTGCCAGCGGCCGTGGACGATGCCGAGCACGCTGTAGCAATCCTGCACGGTATCGACGATGATCCGCACGCCGATCACGTCGTAGATCTCGTCGAACGCGCGACGCTTGCGGTTCATCTTGCGATAGATCGAGTAGATGTGCTTCTTGCGCGCGCTCATCTCGGCGCGGATGCCCGCGGCGGCGATGAGGTCGTCCAGCTCGCGCATGATCGGCCCGAACACCTCTTCGGAGTCGGCGCCGCGCCGCTTCAGCTCGTTGGTGATGCGCTCGTATTCCTGCGGGTTGAGATAGCGAAAGGCCAAATCCTCGAGCTCGGACTTGACCTGCCAGATGCCCAACCGGTTCGCCAGCGGGGCGTAGATTTCCATGGTCTGCTGGGCGATGCGTACCTGCTTGTGGCGGGGCATCGCCCCCAGGGTGCGCATGTTGTGAAGGCGGTCGGCGAGCTTGATGAGCACGACGCCGATGTCGTCGACCATCGCGAGGAACATCTTGCGCAGGCTCTCGGCCTGCTGGTCCTTTTCGCGACGCTCGGTTTCGCTGGGCGCCCACTTGAGCTGACCGAGCTTGGTGACGCCATCGACCAGGCGGGCGACGCGTTCGCCGAACTGGTCGGAAATGTCCTCGCTGGTGACGTACGTGTCCTCGACGACATCGTGGAGCACCCCACCGGCGATGGTTTCGGCGTCGAGGTGCATGCGCGAGAGGACGGTGGCAACCTCGATGGGATGGACGAGGTAGGGCTCACCCGACTTGCGATTGACGCCGTCGTGCGCGGTGGCGGCGAGATAGAGGGCACGCGCCACCATACCGACATCGCCGACGTGGGTGTTCTGCTCGATCTCCTCGGAGAGGCGAGTGACGCTGTCGAGCACAGCGGGATGGCTGGCATTGAGATCGCGCAGGTTGAGCCCCGACACCGGCTGATCGGGCGGGTCGAGCCGGGCAAGCTCGGTGATGAGGGCGTGCTGCGTGACGACAGACATCGGCAAGGCTCCAGCGACTGGTACAACGGCAAAGCGGGAGGGGCAGCGGAGCCACCTGGCGCGCGTCGTCGATGCGGGACCTTCACGACGCTCCGTCGGCGGTGGCGGAGTCGTGGTTGCCCCAGTGTATGGGAGTTTCATTTTCGGCGCAATTCCGGGATAGTATAGAAGTTCACAATGACATTGAGACACATCGGACGTTCACACGACAGTTATTGGACACATACGCTGAACACATCGATTATGTCCATCACCTCAAGTATACGCGGCCTGTCGAGGATCGTGACGCGCGGCACCCCGCCCGAGGGCGGAATATGATGTCCTGTCCTACAGCGCTTTTCAGGCAACACGCCGTGGCCGCTGCGCGACCACCGCGACAGCGGGTGCCCATCACCCAGTAGTCGGCGCTGTGCCCGTTTCAATCCTCACCCCGCCAGTCGACGGGGTGCGACAGCGTCCGGGTGCCGAAGGGGACCCGCTCGGTCCAGTTTCAAT
>CBFGRG010000397.1:0-3760 GCA_965651105.1 uncultured bacterium
TCGCCCCGTCTTCCCCACCCCCCCCCATTCCCCCCCCACGCCTCCCGTCGTTCCCCCGCCGGGTGTGGGGGTGGGGTGTGGGGGGGGCCACGAGGAGTCCCCGCGCGAAGCGCAAGCGAAATAGCCGTCAGGTATCATCGGTTCTTGATGCCATCGTCGGCCCGGCAGCTTCGCTGTTGGCGCGAGGACTGCCTCAACGTTCGAGATCTGGCCCAGGCGCGCTTCCCCGGGTACTAGATCCGGGGCTACACGGATGCCGTTGGTGATGTTGCTCTGCGCTCGGCAGCTTCGCTGCCGGGGCGACGACGACCGTACCCCTTCGAGGATTGGCGCAGGCGCGCTTCCACGGGTACAAGACCCGGGGCTACACGGATGCCGCTGGCAATTTCGTTTGGTACCCCGCCACCTTCGCGTTGGCGCTTCATTCTGAGTGACGTCATTTCATGGCGTCGTTTTGTGCCGACGCAGGACGGCTCAGGTTCCCGGGACGTGGACGTGCGTGCGGGGGCGCTCCTCGGGCTCGGACATGTCCTCGGTCATGAGGGCGTAGGTCTTGTCCTTTGCGGTGGATGCCGCGCCGGGGCTGCCGTCCTTGTCGAGCGCGACGATGTTCATCTCGCTCTTGTATGGATCGTCGAGGTGGGCGAGGTCGTTCATCGCCGTTTCCAGCGCCTCATCGAGCGACATGCCGAATCGCATGAATGTGACGACGCTGTGCGCGGTCAGGCAGCGCTGGGCCATCTCGCCGCGACCGGTGCAGGCAGCCGCGCCCCAGCGGTTATCGGCGTAGTTGCCGGCTCCAATAATTGGCGAATCGCCCATGCGTCCCGGGTACTTCCACGCCCACCCGGAGGTGGAGACGGCGCAGGCGAGATCGCCGTTGCGGTCGCGGGCGATGAAGTTGACGGTGCCGTGCGGAGGCTCGCCGATGTCGGCGAAATCGGGGTCGCTGGCAGACGCCGCCACCAGTTCCCGAACCCGGCCGAGGTAGGAGGCGTCGCGGTCGGCGTCATCGTCGATCCGCTTCTGCCAGATCTCCTTCGCCTCCGGTGTCAGCAGCTCCTTTGGCTCGAACCCCAGCTCAGCCGCCAGCTGCGCCGAGCCTTCGCCAGCAATGAGGACGTGCGGAAGCGTTTCCATCACTTTCCGGGCGAGGTCGGCGGCATCCTGATACCCCTTGAGCGCACCGACCGAGCCGGCCCGAAGGCCACGGCCCTCCATTACGCTCGCATCCAGCTCGACCTCGCCCAGCATGTTGGGCAGGCCGGAGTAGCCGACGGTGTGGTCGTCCGGGTTTGCCTCGACGATGCGAGCGGCCGCGATGACGGCGTCGAGCGCCGTGCCACCTCCACGAAGAACCTCAATCGCCGCTGGCAACCCGATGCTGCCGTTGGCCGATGCCACAACGATACCGGTGTCCATGTCTTGTGCTCCTGGGGTCAGGATTGTCTGGCGGCGGGAATCGGAAAGCCAACGGCGGCAAGGCAGGCGTCGAGCTCGTCGTTGGAAGGCTCCACGAGGATATCGTCGCCGATAACCACGGTCGGCACACGGCGCTTTCCGGTGAGCGCTTCGACATTGGCGGCCGCGTTTTCATCGGCCTCGATATCGTGCTCGATCCACGGCAGCTGAAGCTCCGTCAGGCGGTTGCGCGTACGCTCGACATCCGGGCAGTAACGCTCGCGCGCATAGACGATAATTTCGGGTTGGTTCATTCAGTTGTGTCCCTTTGGCTCGCCTGGAGGCGATCAAACACGCGGGTAATCTCGTCGGCATCATAACGTGGCAGCAGGTGCTGTCCACCGGTGGTGCGGGCAACGCGATGCTCCCGATCGGCGACGAGGTGTCCTATGCGCGTCAGCGGGATGCCGGCTTCGTCGAACGCCGCTCGGAGGTCGTCGCACGCACCCGGTGTAGTCGCAAACAGGAGCGAGCCGGAGGAGATCAGGCCGAATGGAGAGATGTCGAACCGATCGGTGAGGGCACGCGTGACCGGCCAGACTGGAATGTGCTCCAGATCGATCTCGAAACCCAGTCCAGACGCATCTGCCAGCTCATGGATCGCCGTGGCGATACCTCCTTCGGTCGGATCATGCATGGCGGTGACGTCGGCGGATCGGCGGGCAAGCTCGGCGGCGGCGACGATGGAGATGCCGGGGTCTTCGAGCAAGCCGCGAGCGACCTCCAGCAGATGATCCGGGACGCTGGAAAGCTCGCTTTCCGGCACTTCGGTCGCGATGATGGACGTGCCTTCGATCCCGGCGGCCTGCGTCATCCATAACTCATCCCCGGCGCTGGCACCGCCCGGCAGCAGTGCGCCGTGCGGACCTGGCATGCCGAACATTGTGCCGGATAGCAACAGGCGATCGATCCCCGGGGTGATTTCGGTGTGACCACCGACGAGTGAGATGCCGAGCCGTTCGCAGGTCGTGACGAGCGACGAAAACAGGTCGGCAACATCGCCGGCGGTGGTCTTGCCGTGGGGGAAAAGCGCGATCACCGTCATCCAGCGAGGGATGCCGCCGAGACAGGCGATGTCGTTGGCGTTGACGGCGACCAGATATTCGCCGGGTGCGGAGGTCGCGAAAGTGATGGGATCGCTCTTGACGATCACATCGTCACCAGGCCGGATCATGGCGGCATCGAACCCCGGCGCAGGTGCAACGAGCACGCTGGGGTCGTCGTGGGTGATACCGGCGAGCAGGCTCGCGAGCAGGTCGGCGGGCAGCTTTCCCGCTTCGAGAACGGTAGACCGGTCGATCATCAGTGGTCTGCGGAGGTATCGATCTCGCCCGTGTCGGCGGCGATTCGCGTGACCCGCAGCTCGGCCTCGGCCAGCTGTTGCTGACATGAAGCGACGAGCGCCATGCCGTGTTCGTACCGCGCGAGCATTTGATCGAGGCTGAGGTCGCCGGATTCGAGCTCGCTCACGAGGGTGTCCAGCTCGTCAAGCCGCTGCTCGAAGGTGAGTTCGGTCTCCTGAGGTGTATCGGTCATGATTCGTTGGAATTCCTTTCGGCGGCACGGACCGCGCCAGCAAGGGGGCGCAGCCTGCCTGCGGCGCGGCCGTCCTCGAAATGCACCTCGACGTCGCGGTCGGGCAGGTCAACGGCACGGCGCACGGGGCGACCGGTCTCCGGATTCTCGACGATCGCGAATCCGCGCGCGAGCACGTGTGCCGGATGCAGCGAATCGAGCAGCCGGCTGGTGGCCGACAACCGGTTGATCCGGCGCTCAAGATTGGACCGGGTAGCGATGGCGAGGCGTGCGGAGAGACCGCCCAGCGACCCGCGTGCCCGGAGGACTTTTGCCGCTGGTGACTGGAGCGAGAGGCGGTGCTGGACCTGATCGAGCGCCACCTGCCAGTCGGCGAGGTGTTGCTCGATTTCGTCGATCAGCGCGCCTCGCGTATCGGCCAGCTCCTGACGCAGCTCGGCGATATCCGGCAAGACGATCTCGGCGGCGGCCGACGGGGTGGCTGCCCGGACATCGGCGACGAAATCCGCGATCGAGACGTCGGTTTCGTGGCCGACCGCCGAGACGATCGGTACCGAGCTGGCAAAGATCGCGCGAGCGACGGACTCGTGATTGAACGGAGCCAGGTCTTCGGGTGATCCGCCGCCACGACCGACGATCATCACGTCGATGTGCTCGATCTTGCAGAGGAATTCGATCGCGGCGACGATTTCGGCCGGCGCGCGCGGGCCCTGCACCGACGCCGGAACGAGAACGAGCTCGGCAAGGGGATAACGCCGGCGGG
>CBFGRG010000398.1:0-3758 GCA_965651105.1 uncultured bacterium
GGATGCCGTGTCATCCCCGGCGGTAACTTCTGCACCTGGTCCAAATGAACTGACCATAACGTGCGGTTGGCACGCGAGGTGCGTTGCGGATATCCTGATGAGCGTGCCTTGCATCCTACGAGGTTCGTTTCCGTACCGGCACAACGCTTCAGGAGTCAACATGTCCCCAACCGATGGTCAACACCGGGTGCCAGCCCGGCGTCCTCGCGGCGTGACCCGGGTGCTTCGCACCATCGCGCTCGTTTTCCTTGTCGTGGCATCAACCGGCGTCGGCGTCCTGATCGGTACGTCGCAGGATCGCACCGACGGCGCCACCGCGTCGACCAATCTCACCTCGATGCCGGAGTTCGATGTGCTCGAGGAGACGTACGACCTGATCCGCAGCCACTACGTCCGCGCGGATGACATCACCGACGAGCAGCTTATGCGTGGCGCCGCCGGCGGCATGATCGATTCGCTCGGCGATACCAACCACTCGACGTTCCTTGACCCGATCGAGGCGGATGAATTCACGCGCGAGCTGAACAGCGAGCTGATCGGCATCGGCGTGCACATTGACTTGACCGGTCCGCTCCCGATGATCATCGCACCGATCGATGGCTCGCCGGCGTGGGAGGCCGGAGTTCGGCCAGGTGACGTGATCATCGCGGTGGACGGCGTCGAAAGCGCCCAGTCCGAGCCCCAGGAAATTTCGGAGCTCATTCGCGGTGAGGAGGGCAGCGAGGTCACGCTGGAGCTGCGGCATCGCGATGAAACCGCAACGTACGAAGTCACAATCACGCGGTCGAAAATCACCCTTGAGCCTGTGTCGTACATGATGATGCCGGACGACGTGCTGTGGCTCCGGATCGCGCGGTTTTCCCGCGGTACGACCGATGGTGTGCGCGAGGCACTGGCGTGGGGCCAGGAGCGCGGCATGACGGGCGTGGTGCTCGATCTTCGCAACAACCCGGGCGGGTTCACGGATGAGGCGGTCGGTGTTATCGGGCAGTTCCTGCCAGCGGGCTCGGTGGCATACAAGGAGCAGGTGTCCGATGGCTCGATCTCCGATCGGACGACCATGGCAGACGATGGTGCCTGGCTCGAGGGTGACCTGGTCGTCCTGATCAACGGCGGGTCGGCATCGTCGGCGGAGATCGTGTCGGCAGCCCTCCGGGACAACGGTCGGGCAGAGCTGCTTGGCGTGACGACGGTGGGCACCGGCACGGTGCTGAGCCTGTTCGAGCTGAGTGATGGTTCGATGGCGGTGCTCGGCACGAAGCTCTGGCTGACACCGGACGGCGACGAAATCTGGAAGGTCGGGGTCGACCCGGATATCGAGTTGACGCCGGAGCAGGATGAGCTGCCGGCGATTCCCCTGCTTTTCGAGGGCGACCAGGTCACGAGTGAGCAGCTTGCTGATTCAGGAGACACCCAGCTCCAGGCGGGAGTCGATGCGCTCACGGGCGCCGGCGCGATCGAAGCGACGCCGGCCGCCTGATGACGGCACCGCGGGGTTCCGCGCATAATGCCCACATTGCCGGGCCTCGTGGTATCGTTTATGCGTGTGTTCGCCCGAGGTGGCTCGGAATCCGTGGCGCTCGGGTAACCGCGACACGCGCCGCAGCAGGGAGTTGGAATGATCTCGGTTGAATCATGGCCGCAACCGGCCGTGCGGGTGTGGGTCCTCGCGCAACGATTTCGCAGGTTCCTCACCGTCGGCGCGGTTGGACTCATGGTCAATCAGGCGAGTCTGGCCTTCCTGCACGACATCATCGGAATCGCGGTCGTCATGGCGTCGCCGGTGGCGATTGTCCTTTCCATGATCGTCACCTTCATGCTCAACGAGCGCTGGACGTGGCACGATCGGGGGACCGGGCGGGTGATATCCCGCGCGATGACCTACGTGCCGATCAACCTCGGTGGTCTGTTGATCAACTGGGGTATTCTTTACTATCTGAACGACGAGCACGGGGTACACTATTTGGCGGCCAACCTGATCGGCGCCGGGGCCGCGGCGGTCTGGAACTTTTCATTGAACCACGCCATCACCTGGCGCGAGTGACATTGCCCCGGAACGCCTGTGGCAAGACGAGAGAGACACAAGCCCGGCCTCGGGCGGTGCCCGGTGGCCGATGCACCCGAACCGTCGGGTGACTGCGATGCATGACGATGCGGTCGTGCAGCGACGCAACATGAGACGGAGGTTAACCCTCGATGGATAACGGTCAGACACGCGATGCCAGGCTCCCGGAAACGATCATCATGGGAGCGGGACCGGCGGGGCTGTGCTCGGCCTATGTGCTGAGCAAGGCGGGCTATCCCGCCAAGGTGGTCGAGGCAGCGCCGTTCGTCGGGGGACTGGCCCGCACCATCAAGCGCCAGACCGACCACGGCGAGTTCAAGTTCGATATTGGCGGCCATCGCTGGTTCACCAAGAACGACGAGTTGAACGCCCTCTTCCGGGAGGTCGTCGACGATGAGCTGCTGTGGGTGAATCGCATCAGCCGCATTTACTTCGATGGGAAATTCATCGACTATCCGCTCAAGTTCCAGAGCGCGCTGATGTCGATCGGCCCCGTCACCGCGGCGCAGGCGATGTTCGACTACGGCGTTTCCACCATGAAGCGCCAGTTTTCCGAGCAGAACCTGGAGTCGATGGAGGATCGCTACATCGACCAGTACGGCAAGAAGCTGTACGAGCTCTTCTTCAAGAACTATTCGGAGAAGCTGTGGGGCCGGTCCTGCGATCAGCTCAGCGGTGACTGGGTGAGCCAGCGTACCAAGGGCATGTCGCTGATGACCGCGATCAAGGATGCGGTCATCCCGTCGAAGGGCAAAGTAGTCAGCCTGATCGACGAGTTCATGTACCCGCGCTACGGCTTCGGTCGGTTCTCGGAACGGATGGCCGATACCATCGAGAAGTCTGGCAATGAGGTCCTGCTGAAGCACCCGGTACGCCGGATCGTGCTCGACGGCAACCGGGTGAAGGGCATCGAGGTCCAGACGGAGGAGGGTGTGGAGCTGCTCGAGGCCGACAACTTCATCTCCTCGATCCCCATGACCGTGCTCTGCAAGATCACCGATCCGCCCGCGCCCCAGGAGGTGCTGGACGCCGCGGACTCGCTCGATTTCCGCGACATCATCACTGTCAACGTGATGTTCAAGAAGCGCCAGGTCACCAACGACACGTGGCTCTACGTTCACGACAAGAACATCCTCTTCGGCCGCTTCCACGAGCCGAAGAACTGGAGCCCGGATATGGTGCCGAGCGACGAGTACACCTCGCTCGTCGTCGAGTACTTCTGCACGCGGGGCGATCACATTTGGAACATGAGCGATGAGCAGCTCGTGAACCAGACCGTGAAGCACCTTGTCGAGGATCTTGAGTTCGTCAGCCCCGACGAGGTCATCGGCGGGTTCGTCGTCCGCGCGACCAAGGCCTACCCGGTCTATGGCATGGGGTACGAAGCGCCGCTCAAGCTGATGAAGGATTACATCGCCGGCATCGAGAACCTGCAGTACATCGGCCGTGGCGGCTCGTTCCGGTACAACAACACGGACCACTCGATCGAAACCGGGCTTCTCGCCGCCAAGAACATCCTCGGTGAGCATCACGACCTCGAAGCCGTCAATGCCGACGAGGAATATCACGAGATCAAGCAGGATCGCATTCCGGCTGCCGCACGCAGCTGATTCGTTGATTCCACCCCGGGCCGCGCCGGCATCCGGTCGCGGCCCGCTCCTGTTTCCGGGGGTCGTTGCTGCATGGAAACGCC
>CBFGRG010000399.1:0-3757 GCA_965651105.1 uncultured bacterium
GGCGATAAATCGACGGTAAGCTAGCGGGCCGTGATACCGGCGCCATATGGGGGTGTCCGGCGACGTGTGCCGCCGAGCCAGAAGCGCGGTCACGACCCGGCCGCGTCTTGTGGCTGCCCCTTCTCGCGCAAGTTCCCCTGACCTGCCCCGAACGAGACCGAAAGGCAACTCGTGAGTACCGCGCTCCGCATCTTTTCCTATCTCAAGCCCTACTGGCGACGCATGATCGTGGTCTACGTGGCCCTGCTCGTCGGGGTTGGCGCGCAGACGGCGATTCCGTCGGTGCTCGGCCGCGCCATCGACCACGGCGTCGCGGACCGCGATACCGACTACCTCGTCCAGGCCGCGGCGCTGCTGGTGGGGCTGGCGATCGCGCAGGGCGGGTTCACCTACATCCGCTCCTACAATCTCAACGTCCTCGCCGAGCGCGTCGCCAACGACCTTCGCAACCAGCTCTACGCCAAGTTCCAGGAGCTCCCTTTCCAGTTTTACGATCAGGCGCAGACCGGCCAGCTCATGTCCCGCGCCACCGACGATGTTCAGCAAATTCGCGGCATGTTGATGATGTCGCTGCGGGCGGTGCCGCACGGACTGGCGCTGCTGGTGATCATCACCGTGCTGGTCCTGCGAGAAAACGTGCTGCTGGGCCTCGTCGCGCTCTCGACCACGCCCTTCCTTCTCTTTTGGTCGGTCCGCTTCGGGGTCACCATCCGGCCGATGTTCCTCAAGGTGCAGCAGCAGTTCGGCGTGATGACCTCGGCGCTGCAGGAGAACGTCGCCGGCGGCAGGGTCGTCCGCTCGTTCGCGCAGGAGGGGCCCGAGTCGCGCCGGTTCGAGGAGGAGTTGCAAAGCCTCTTCGACCGGAACATCCGCGCTTCCTACAAGTGGGCGTTCAACTACCCGCTGACGATGGCGATGAACGGCCTCAGCATCGCCGGCGTCGTCTGGGTCGGTGGCTACCTGGTGCTGACCGGGCAGGTCTCGATCGGCACGCTGGTCGCCTTCGAGCGCTACACCTCGCTGCTCAACGAGCCGGTGCGCTGGCTCGGCTTCGTCGTCAACCGCATCGCCAAGGCGCTCGCCTCGGCCGATCGCATCTTCGAGGTGCTCGATCGCAAGCCCGCCATCGCCGACCTGCCCGGCGCGCGGCCCATGGACGACATGCGGGGCGTCGTCACCTTCGACAACGTCTCGTTTTCCTACAAGGGCAGCCCCGCCGGGGCGCTCCACGATGTCTCCTTCGAGGCTCACCCCGGCCAGATCGTCGCCCTTGTCGGTCCGACCGGCTCCGGCAAGAGCTCGGTGATCAACCTGATTCCGCGGTTCTACGATCCCAACAGCGGCTCCGTTCGCATCGACGGCGTCGACGTGCGCGAGATCACGCTCGCCTCGCTGCGCAGCCACATCGGCATCGTCATGCAGGAAAGCTTTCTCTTCTCGATGACGGTGCGCGAGAACATCGCCTATGGGCGTCCCGATGCGACCGAGGAAGAGGTCATCGCCGCGGCGAAGGCCGCCCAGGCGCATGACTTCATCACCAGGATGGAGCAGGGGTACGACTCGCTGGTGGGCGAGCGGGGCGTCACGCTCTCCGGCGGCCAGAAGCAGCGCCTCGCCATCGCCCGGGCGCTGTTGCTCAACCCGCGCATTCTCATCCTCGACGACGCCACCGCCAGCGTCGACAGCGAGACCGAGCACGCGATCCAGCAGGCGCTGCGCACGCTGATGGCGGGGCGCACCAGCTTCGTCATCGCCCAGCGGCTGACGACCGTGCGCGACGCCGACCAGATCCTCGTCTTCGAGGAAGGGCGCATCGTCGAGCGCGGCACGCATGATGAGCTGCTTTCGCGCGAGGGCTTCTACCGGGAGCTCTACGACCTGCAGATGAAGGACCAGGAGGACGCCGCCCGGCCCGGGTCGGTGATCGAGGACGCCCACGTCGCGGGCGCGGCCGCGGAAGGGGCGCAGGGCTGATGGGACAGATTCGCTACACCCACGAAGACCAGGTGCTCGGCAAGGCGTACGATCCCCGTATCGTCCGCCGCCTGCTCGGGTTCCTCCGTCCCTACCGCAAGCAGGTGGTCCTCTCCATCGGGCTGGTGTTGCTCGCCACACTTGCCGACCTCTCCCTGCCACTGCTGTTCAAGGCGGCGATCGACGAGGTCTCCGGCGACGAGCGGCTGTGGATGCTCAACGTCATCGGTTTGGCCTTCGTTGTCGCCGTCATTGCCCGTTTCTTCGGGCAGTGGTTCCAGTACCGAACCGCCCAGTGGCTCGGCAACAAGGTGGTGTTCGACATGCGCAACCGCATGTTCCGCCACCTGCAGTCGCTCAGCATCGGCTACATCGACCGTCGCGGCGTCGGCACGGTGATGACGCGCATCCAGAATGATGTCAGCGTCATCCAGGACATGTTTTCCGACACCGTCATCAGCATCATGAGCAACATCCTGGTGCTGATCGGCATCATCGGGATCATGCTCGTGACCGACTGGCAGCTGGCGCTGCTGTCGTACATCGTGATCCCGATCATGGTGCTCATCATGCGGGTGTGGCAGCGCTACGCCCGGGATGCCTACCGCGTCACGCGGCGGACGATGAGCGCCGTCAACGCCAACCTCGCCGAGAGCATCGCCGGCATGCGCGTGGTGCAGGCCTACACGCGCGAGCCGCTCAACTACACCTTTTTCCATCGAATCAACCGCGCCAACCTGGAGGCCGCGGTTCATGCCGCCCGGCTCTCGGCGCTGCTCTTCCCGCTCGTCAACTTCCTCGCCGCCGCGGCGACGGCGATGATCGTCTACGTCGGCGGTCGCTTCGTCTTCGACAACACCATGACGATCGGCGAGCTGGTGCTGTTCGTGACGCTGATCGACCGCTTCTTCGCCCCGATCCGCGACCTCAGCCAGCAGTACAGCGTGCTGCAATCGGCGATGGTCGCCGGCGAGCGCATCTTCGAGGTGCTCGATGTCGAGCCGGAGGTGCGTGACAAGCCGGACGCCTACGAGCTGCCGCCGATCGAGGGGCGCGTCGACTACAACAACGTCTCCTTCGGCTACGGCGAGACGAAAATCCTTCACGACATCGACCTGCACGTTGAGCCAGGCCAAACGGTGGCGTTCGTCGGGGAGACCGGCGCCGGCAAGAGCTCGATGGTCAACCTGCTGATGCGCTTCGTCGATGTCTGGGATGGCAGCATCACCATCGACGGGCACGACATCCGCGATGTCACGCAGGAGTCGCTGCGCTCGCAGCTCGGCATCGTGCTGCAGGATACGTTCCTGTTCGGCAGCACCATTCGCGAGAACATCAGCTACGCCCGCCCCGAGGCGACGCTGCGCGAGGTCGAGGCGGCGGCGAAGGAGGTCGGCGCGCACGACTTCATCCGCCGACTGCCCGAGGGGTACGACACGCCGGTGCAGGAGCGCGGCGTCAGCCTCTCCGTCGGGCAGCGGCAGCTGATCTCGTTCGCGCGGGCGCTGATCGCCGACCCGAAGATCCTGATCCTCGACGAGGCGACCAGCAGCATCGATACCCAGACCGAGCGGTTGATCCAGCAGGCACTGAAGCGGCTGCTGGTGGGGCGGACCAGCTTCGTGATCGCGCACCGGCTGAGTACGATCCGCGAGGCGGACATGGTGGTGGTGATGGACCACGGCCGCATCATCGAGCGCGGCACCCACGACGAGCTGATGGCCCAGCGCGGCGCCTACTACAGCCTCTACACCATGCAGTGGCGCGGCGGCGAGATGGCCGC
>CBFGRG010000400.1:0-3754 GCA_965651105.1 uncultured bacterium
CCTCCAGGCCCTCGGAATGTGGGGAAAGAGGAGATAGCAAAATCCGGGTCTACGGGGTGGCCGATCCGGTTACATGCGTGTTTCACCGGTAGTTGTGCGAGTCCGGGCTGACGGCGCGGATGTCGGCGCGGCGGCGGGGACCGTCCTCCCGTTGGCCGTCGAGCTGCACCAGCTCGATCGCGCCCGGGTTGACCTCGCCGTCCGGCTGCTCCAGTGGGTGCCCGCGCTGCGGGTCGCGCCCGTCGTAGGGATAGACCAATTGCATCTCCTCGATCGGCTGGACCGACTCCGCGACGATGTTGATGTTGTTCTTCGCGTGTTGCACCCGCCCGTGGACGACCAGCAGCGGCGTCGCGCGAACGTGGTGGCGCTGCTTCTCGTAGAGCCACGGGTGGACGACAACGTTCACCAGGTCGAACTCGTCCTCCAGCAGCAGGAAGGTGATCCCCTTCGCCGTTCCCGGCCGCTGCCGGCAGACGATCAGGCCGGGGATGCGCACCAGGCTGCCGTCCCGCATCGAGGAGAGGTCCCGCGTCGAGACCATTCCCCGTGGCATCTTCGAGCGCAGCAGCGCCATCGGGTGGAAGGTCGTCGACATGCCGAGGATGCGGTACTCATCGGCCATCCGCTCCCACGCCGAGGTGCGCGGCAGCTCGGTCATGTCCTGCTCGGTCGGCAGCGCCAGCGAGAGCTGCCGGCCGGCCGTCTTGCGCGCGCTCCGGCCCTTCGTCAGCGACTTCGACGGGATGAACAACCCGAGCTGCCAGATCATCTCGCGCCGCTGCATGCCGAAGCCGTCGCAGGCGCCGGCGGCGATCAGGTGACGCACCGCCTCGGCCCGCAGCGGCACCCGGCGGACGAGATCGGCCAGCGAGCGGTAGTCGCCGTTCAGCGTCCGCTCCATCGCGATCGCGCTCGCGGCGTCCTCGCCGAGCCCCTTGACGAAGGCGAGCCCGACCCGGACCGTACGGCGCCCCTCGACGGTGCAGGGGACGAGGCTGGCATTGACGTCCGGCCGCAGCACCCGGATGCCGCCGCGCTTCGCGTCGTTGACCAGCACGTGCGGCGCGTAGAAGCCCATCGGCTGGTTGTTGAGCAGCGCGCAAAGGAACTCGGCCGGGTAGTAGTGCTTCAGCCAGCATGACTGATAGGCGAGCAGCGCGAACGCCGCCGCGTGGCTCTTCGGGAAGCCGTATTCGGCGAAGCCGGTGAGCTTGTCGAAGACGTCCTCTGCGACCTCCGGCTTGACGTCGCCTTGCGCGAGGCACCCGGCGATGAACTCGGCTCTCATCGCCTCCATCGCCTCGGCCGAGCGCTTGCGCGTCATCGCCCGGCGGAGCTGGTCGGCCTGCCCAGCAGAGAAGCCCGCCAGCTCCTCGGCCACCTGCACGACCTGCTCCTGATAGAGGATCACCCCGAGCGTCTCCCGCAGCAGCGGCTCGAGCCGTGGATGATCGTACTCCGGCACGTAGTCGGGATTCTCTCGCCGCTGGACATAGGGGGTGACCGCGCCGCCGACGATCGGCCCGGGCCGGACGATCGCGACCTGCACCACGAGGTCGTTGAGCGATACCGGCAGCGTTCGCCGCAGCATCTGGATTTGCGCGCGGCTCTCAACCTGGAAGACGCCGACGGTGTCGCCCGCCTGGATCATCTCGTAGACGGCGGGGTCGTTGAAGTCGATCCGGCTGAGATCGACCTCAACACCCGTCGTGTCGATCAGGTCGAGCGCCTCCTCGACCAGCGAGAGCATGCCGAGCGCGAGGAAGTCGATCTTGATGAAGCGGGCGTCCTCGCAGGAATCCTTGTCCCACTGGCACATGAAGCGTCCCTCCATTGCCGCCGGCTGGATCGGCACGATCTCGTTGAGCGGGGAAGCGGAGACGATCATGCCGCCGACGTGCTGGGTAACGTGGCGCGGGAAGCCCGCGAGCTGCTTCGCCAGCTCGATCAGGTGGCTCCACGGCGGCGTGTTCCGGCGGGCGGCATACTCCGGCAGGTGCTCCAGCTCCTCGGCGAGACTGTCGGCTGAGCGCGGCTCGCTGAGCCGGGCGATGCGGTCGAGGTCGGGGAGCGGTAGCCCGAGCGCCTTGCCGACGTCGCGCACGGCGCTGCGCAGGCGGTAGGTGGAGAAGGCGCAGACCAGCGCGGCATGGTCGGCACCGTAGACATCGTAGACACGCTCGATCAGCCGCTCGCGAATCTCGCGCGGGAAGTCGAGGTCGATGTCCGGGATCGACGGCAGCTCCTCGTTGAGGAAGCGGCCGACGTAGAGATCGTGGGCGAGGGGATCGACCGGCGAGAGGCCGATCAGGTAGCAGACGATCGAGCTGACCGACGAGCCGCGCCCGCGTCCCGGCGGCAGGAACCGGCGCGAGCCGGAGACCGGCCCACCGCGCAGCTCGGCGGCGACCTCGCGCGCCAGCTCCAGCAGGTCGCGGTAGATGAGGAAGAAGCCGGAGAGGTTGTGGCGCGCGATCAGCCGCAATTCCTCGCGGATGCGATCCTTCGCCACCTGGTTGTCCGGGCTGTAGCGCTGCTCGAACGTCTCCCAGCAGATGCGGGCGAGCGTTTCGTCGGGAGTCTCGCCGGTGCCGGCGTCGTAGTCGGGGAAGGTGTATTTGAGATCCCGGGTGATGCGGAACGTTTCGCATCGCCGGGCGATGACTTGCGTGTTGGCGATCGCCTCGGGCCAGTCGGCGAAGCGACGCGCCATCTCGGCGTGTGTTGGCAGGGCGAAGCGGGCGTTGGGACGGCGCTCGCGGTGGCAGCCGTCGAGCGTGGTGCGGTTGCGGATCGCAACGAGCACGTCCTGCAGCTGGTGGCGGGCGGCGGTGTGGTAGTGGACGTCGCTGGTGGCGACGTAGCCCACGTTGGCGGCCTGGGCGAGGGCGACAAGCGCGCGGATGCGGGCGGTGTCGCCGAAAACCTCGTTCTGTTGAAGCTCGACAAAGACGTTGTCGTGCCCGAACCACTCGATGTACCGATCGAGTACGTACGTGGCGTCGCTCATGTTGTTGCTCGCGACAGCGAGACTGAGCTGCCCGTCGCGGCAGCCGGTGAGCAGGATGATCCCTTCGGCGTAGTTGTCCAGCGGCGGGTTGAGCTCGTGGTCGGGGGGATCGTCGCCGGGAAGGGCCACCGGCGCCGGATGGCGACCGTGGTGGATGTGGGTCAGCACCCGGCAGAGGTTGCCGTAGCCGGTCGGCGTTTCGGCCAGCAGGGTTAGGTGGGAGCCGTCGGCGAGGGTGATCTCCGCGCCGGTGATCGGCTGGATGCCGGCGGCATCGGCGAGCTGGGCGAACTCGAGCGCGCCGTGGAGGCCGTCGTGGTCGGTGATGGCAAGGGAGGTGTAGCCGAGGTCCTGGGCACGCCGGATCAGCTCGTCGGGCTGGGAGGCGCCGTCGAGGAAGGAGAAGGACGTGTGCAGGTGCAGCTCGGTGTACATGTCATCGTGGTCCCTGATGGAATGTCCCTTGTGTCAACGACCCTTCGCAGGGACCGGCCTTGTTCGGTCCGATGGAAACGGCGTAAAACGATGTCATCCCGTAGCCCCGGCACCAGGTGCCCGGGTGCGCACCGGACGCCTGGTCGCCCTGAAAGACCCAAACGTCGCCCCGGTAGTCCCGGGTCCTGTACCCGAGGAATCGCGCCGGCGCCAACGTTCGGTCCCCGCTCGACGTTGGTTGGCCAACCCGTGATTCCTGTCCCCGATAACCGCTGTCATCCTGAGCGGAGGGGCGCAGCACCGGAG
>CBFGRG010000401.1:0-3732 GCA_965651105.1 uncultured bacterium
CGCAACCGGGGTGCTGGCCGGGACGCTGCCCGGCGCCGTCTCGGCACCCTCGGGCACCTGATCGGCCTGAACCAGCATCCAGACCACGCCCGTCGGGTTGTCGAACGCGTTGTAGTCGCGACCGAACTGGCAGGTGCAGGAGGTCGCGTAGAGCGCGCCATCCTCACCCTGGCCGGCGCCGGTCACGGCGAGATCGGTATCGAGCAGCTCTTCGTACTGCCAGGCGCCACTGTCATCCTGCGCCAGGCCCCAGATCTTGCCGGAGCAGAAGTCGGAGGAGAAGTAGATGCCGTCGAGATCGGGGTACGCCTCGCCACGGTACACGCCGATGCCGGTGATCGAGCAGCCGTCCTCGCCGTGCATGAACTCGGCGACCGGCATCACGCCGACCTTGGCGCACGATTCGCTCTCATCCGGCGGATAGCAGTGGGAAGCCTCCATCGGGTCCCAGCCGAAGTCCATGCCGCCGTTGGTGACCTGGTCAGCCGGGACGAAGTTGATCTCCTCCCAGAAAACCTGGCCGACATCGGCGATGTACATGTCGCCGGTTTCCATGTCGAAGCTGAACTGCCAGGCATTGCGCAGCCCGTAGGCCCAGATTTCCGGCGCGGCGTCCGGATGGTAGCCGTCCGCCTGGGCCGCCTCGTTGGCGACCGAAGACTGCTGAACGCCGCCCGGTGCGTAGGGATTTTCGGGCGGAATGTTGTACGCGTGGCTGCCGTCGGTGTCGACATCGATGCGGATGATCTTGCCGAGCAAGGTGCTCAGGTCCTGGGCGTTGTTGTAGGGATCGCCCGCGAGCCCGCCGTCACCGAGGGTCACGTACAGGTAGCCATCCGGGCCGAAATTGATCGTGCCGCCGTTGTGGTTCACGTAGGGGTCATCGACCGTCAACAACACCTTGGCGCTGTCGGGGTCGGCAACGTTCGGGTCGTCACCAGAAACCGCGTATTCCACGAGGAAGTGGTCACCGTTGGTGCGGTAGTCGCTGTAGTACACGAAGAAGCGACCGGTGTTCTCGTAATCGGGGTGGAAGGCAAGACCGAGCAGCCCCTGTTCGAGGAAGTCGACCTTCACTTCCTGGGTAATGTCGAGGAACGGCTCGTCGAGAAGATTGCCGTCCTGGTCGATGATCCGGATCGTGCCGGTGCGCTCGAGCACGAACACGCGGCCGGACCCATCATGCGCCGCCTGTACATTGATCGGATCGATCAGCCCATCGGCAACCTTGACGAGCTGCACGGCGGGGTCGCCGGGCAGGTCACCGCCCGGCTGGACGGTGGTGGCGTCGTCCTGGGCGACAGCACCCATCGCCGAGAACCACCCACCAATCGCCATCAGCACGGCAATAAAGAGATACAACCATCGCCGGGATCCGCGCATAGCCTCCTCCTTCATACGTCTCTACATCCAGCGGGAAGCCTCCCGCTCGGGAATGACGACGTCTCCCGCATGATTTGTGCCAGAATGTCACCGCGCATGCATCACAGCACCGCCCTTCCCGGTGTCGAAGTGGCAGCGCCGCCGGGCGGCGTTTACCATGACCCCATTCGTCATGCCGATCGCGCGTCCGTCCGGGAGCCTGCCATGGACCTGCCCTCGACCGACTCCGCTTTTCCGGCACCGGCCCGTCCGCAGAGTCGCCGGCGGCGATCCTCCGTCTGGCGGCGGATGTGGGCCAACCGTGCCGTCTATCTCTTCATCCTCCCGGGTTTCCTCTGGTACGTCGTTTTCCACTACCTGCCGATCCTGGGCAATGTGATCGCCTTCAAGGATTACAGCGTCTTCATCGGTATCCGCGACAGCCCGTGGGTCGGACTGGACAACTTCCGCGCGATCTTCGATGACCCGGCGTTCGCCACGGCGCTGAAGAACACGCTCATCATCGAGGGCCTGCAGCTGGTGTTCGCCTTCCCCGCCCCACTGGCGCTGGCGTTGCTGCTCAACAGCCTCATCAACGAGAAGGTCAAGCGAGGCGTCCAGAGCGTCGTCTACCTGCCCCACTTCATCAGCTGGGTGATCATCATCGCGATCTGGCAGCAGGTCTTCGGCGGCGACGGCTTTCTCAACCAGGTACTGCGCAACCAGGGCTTCGACACCGTCAACATCATGTCGAACCCGGACATCTTCAAGCCGCTGGTGGTCGTGCAGTCGATCTGGAAGGAGATCGGATGGGGCACGATCATCTTCCTGGCCGCGCTGACCAAGATCGACGTGCAGCTCTATGAGGCGGCGGCAATGGATGGCGCCGGCGGCTTCCGGCGGCTGATCAACATCACCCTGCCCGGCATCCGGCCCATCATCGTGCTGCTGCTGATCCTGCGGCTCGGATCGATGCTCTCGGTCGGCTTCGAGCAGTACTTCCTGCAGCGGGGCGCGGTCGGCGCCGATGCCGCCGAGGTGCTCGACACCTTCGTCTACTTCCGCGGCATCCAGGGTGGCGACTGGAGCTTCGCCGCAGCCGTCGGCATGGTGCGCGCGGTGTTCGGCGCGGCGATGATCTTCGCCTCCAACTGGCTGGCCAAAAAGTTCTTCGACGAAGGGATCTTCTGATGTCGAGCATCGACAGCACCGCCACCCGCGACTACGAAGACCTCGCCGCCGATGCGGCCGCCATCCAGGGATCGTCCCGGCGCAGCGGCAGGCCGCCGTGGATGGAGAAGCCACCGTTCTGGATGACCGCGCTGAAGACGATCACGCTGGCGTTCATCGTGGTGATCATGGTCGCGCCGTTCCTGCACGTCTTCGCGGTGTCGTTCTCCTCCTACAAGGACGTGCTGGCGGGCGGTCTGATTCTCTTCCCGCGCAACCCCACGCTGGCCGCCTACGAAGCGATTTTCAACGGGGGCATCGTCGTGCGGGCGCTCCAGGTCAGCATCGGGCTGACGCTGTTCGGCACACTGGCGCAAATGGTCTTCACCGTGACGATGGCGTGGGGACTCTCGCGGCCCGGCGTGCCAGGATCGCGCTTCATCCTCTTCGTCGTGCTTGGAGCGCTGCTGATCGCACCGGGCATGATCCCGATGTACCTCGTGATCAAGGAGCTGGGGCTGCTCAACACCTACCAGGCGATGATCCTGCCGGGACTGATCAGCTCGTTCAACCTCGTCATCGTGCGGCAGTTCTTCATGAACCTGCCGCAGGACCTGATCGATTCCGCCCGAATCGATGGCGCCAGCGAGTGGCATATCTTCTGGCACATCGCACTGCCGCTGTCGAAGGCCGTGCTCGCGGTGGTGGCGCTGTTCTACGCGGTCGGCATCTGGAACAGCTGGTTCAACGGCGTGCTCTACCTGCAGGACTCGACGAAGTGGCCGATCCAGCTGGTGCTCCGCCAGTACGTGCTGCAGGGCACGGATATCGCAAACGCGGCCGATACGGCATCCAACCAGCCACTGCCGCCAGCGCGGACCCTGCAAATGGCGATCGTGGTGGTGGCGACGGTGCCGATTCTCATCGTCTACCCGTTCCTGCAGAAGTACTTCACGCGCGGCGTCCTCACCGGCGCGATCAAGGGCTGACCCGACCCCCGAATCCTCGATCCGCGATCAGCCTCACCCATGCCCCTTGTGATCCTGAGCGGAGGTGCGCAGCACCAGAGCCGGAAGGTTTACCGCGCTCGGGGCAGTGAACGACAACGAACCCCTTGTCATCCTGAGCGAAGGGGCGAAGCCCCGGAGTCGAAGGATCCTTGGCGCTCGGACGTTGCAGCTCGGCAGGCAAAAGATCCTT
>CBFGRG010000402.1:0-3725 GCA_965651105.1 uncultured bacterium
CGCCCCTTGTCATCCTGAGCGGAACGCCCGAAGGGCGTGGCGTCGAAGGATCTCTTGCCTGCCGGATAGCATGCTCCGAGCGCCAGAGATCCTTCGGCTCCGGTGCTGCGCACCGTCGCTCAGGATGACAAGCGAGTGTTGGTAGCGGCAATAGTCAGTCGGGGCTTGCGAGCAACTTCAGGGACTCTGCAACGACAAGCCCCGGACCTGAACGTGTCCGGGGCTGCTCGGTCGCGCTGTGAGGTGCGAACCCTACTGGTAGTAGCTGGAGAAGGTGCGCTCGGCGGTGCGGCCGTCGGCGTAGGTGATCACCCGGGTGAACCACGCCGCGAAGTGCCCATCAGGCTTGGAGAACTGCGCGTCACCGACCGTCACCTCGCGACCGTCATCGTTGCCGTAAATCTCGACGATCACGTGGGGGTAGCTCGTCCACGCGTGCACCAGCATGTAGCCGTCGGTGTCGTTCTTGAACCGGAAATCCGACCAGTGCGCAGGGTCGGAACCCGATTGCAGGATCGACGCGTCGTAACCGGCTGTCCAGCCGTCCCGCTCGTATCCCAGCAGGCGCAGGCTGTGCGGGTCCCATGCGGTGATTGGCATGCCCGCCAGCAGCGCGGCCCGGAAGACGGTAGTCGAAACCTGGCAGATGCCACCACCAACGGCGCGACCGATGATGCCGTTCTCGATGGCGCCGCCGTCGACAAACCCCTTTTCGTAGGTGATCTCGCCGACCGCGCCGTTGAACGAGAACTCCTCGCCGGGAGCGATCAGCTCGCCGTTCATCAGCTTGACACCGACATAGATGTTGTTGTCACGGTTTTCAGCGCCGCCCGCAAAGTTGGAATCGCCGCGAGCCAGCAGGCCATCGATGCCGAGTGCACCGAGATTGTTGGAGTCGATCTCCGGGCTCGTCACCACAACCGGCACCTCAACCACCGCGCGATCGCCGAGGAAACTTTCGGCCACAGCGTCGGCGAAGGCGTTCGACCGCAGGGCAGCGCCGGTCACGCTCTCGTCGAGCGAGACCAGGCCGCCTTCCTCCGCACTCCAGGCGATCCTTGCGTCAACCGGCGCGCGATTGATGCGTTCGGAGAAGCTCTCGCGCAGCCACGCGGCCAGGGCATCGCGTTCGAACGCCAGCTCCACGTCCGGCCCGTTCGCACTGGACACCGTCTCGACCGTGAGGAATTTGGTCAGGTCGGCCGGGGGAATGTCCCACGTCTCTCCTTCGAACTCGACCTTCACCGGCTGCTGGACCGCGGCAGCGAGCTCGTCACGCGCGCCCGGCAGCTCGTCGGCGTGGATCCTCGGCTCCTCGACCACCGTCGGCAGCTCGGTATCCATCGGCTCGAGCGTGTCCAGCACGCCGAGGATCATGTCGGTTGCCGCGGCCTCGTCGACGACGATACCGGCCTGCTCCGGCGAGATGCTGACCTCGTCGCCTTCCACCACCAGCGATGCGTCGATCGCGCGATCATCGATATCGGCGTTGACCGAATCGAACCACGTTGCCAACACGTCGCGATCGACGCTGGTGCGCAGCGGCACAATCTGGTCACCGCGGAGCAGGTCACTGGCGACGCCGAGGCGCGTAACGGCGTTGTCCTCGCGTCCCAGCGCCCAGGCGGCGTCGACCGACTCATCGACATGCACGGTCGCGCCGAGCTCGGACAGCGTCGGGGACCACGTCTGGCCGTTGTAGGTGAAGGTGATGGTGCCGCTCTCGAGCTCGGCGGCGCGATCCTCGACGGCCGCAACAGCCTGATTGACCGTCATGCCGCCGACCGGCACATCGCCCACGGCGATCGCGGGGTACACCTTGTCGGCATATGCGGCCCGGAAGGCAAAGAGCCCGATGGCGGAGATCAGGAGTGCGATGGCGGCGATAAGCAACAGCCGCGGGACTGCACGTCGAACATAGCCAAGCCAGCGCGATCCGGAATCGCGCTCATCGTCCGTCGTGATATCTACATCGGCCGGAAGGACAGCCTCGTGCACGGCATGCGCGACCTGACCCAACCGCACGCTCACTGGCGCCCTGGTGACCGGCCCCGACGCCTCGAACGTCTGCTGCACCATATTCTTCCCCACTCCGCTGGCGCTCCACGGCCGCGCTCTGCCCTTTCACGGCCGTAGCCGATCCGCTGGCGGGCGAGCGCGGGCTCGTACCTTATGAACAGTACCAAATTTGGATGATTCCGTGCCGGCACCGCCGTTTCCACGGCTGGAATGCGGCACGCGGGAATCCCCACTCACACCTGTATACGCACGAGGCGGGGAAATGGTTGCATGCGATACCGAATTCGCCGAAAACGCGCCACGCTCGCCCGAACACGAGCCTGCGGCGAAACTATTCCGAGCCACCCGCGTTTCCCCGGATGCCAGATCGATCGCGGCACCTGACCATCCGCGGCGCTCGCGCCGGGATCGCTGACCAGACGGAGGCCATGCATCATGCACCCGCCGGAGCCCCAATGAGGATGCCCTGGACGCCCGACCCGCCTGAACCCGAGCCGGACGACGACACCCTCGTCGCTGCGGCACGCACCGACCCGGCCGCGTTCGCCGATCTCTACGAGCGATACCGCCCAGAGATCCACGCGTTCGTTTTCCGCCGGGTCGGTGACCCGCACCGGGCCGAGGACATCACCAGCCAGGTCTTCCTGCGTGCACTGCGCGGCCTGCCGACCTATCGATCTGGATCGTTCCGGGGCTGGCTCTACCAGATCGCCCGCAACGCGATCACCGACAGCTACCGGCGGGAGCGTCCGACGACCTCGGACGACTCGCTGGCCAGCCGTCACGATCCGCAACCGGGACCGCTGGAGCTGGTCGAGGCGCGAGAGGCACGGGAGCGGCTCCACGCGATCATCGGCCAGCTCACCGAGGGCCAGCAGCGGGTGATCCGGCTGCGACTGAAGGGCCACACCGGCCAGGAGATCGCCGACGCGCTCGACATGGGCCTCAACGCCGTCAAGAGCGCGCAGTTCCGGGCCTTCGCGAAGATTCGGGAGCTGATGGATGAATCACCGGACGACACCCGCTTCCGGCGACCGGACCGGTGAGAGGAGCAGCACGAGCCATGCGCCACCACGACAGCGATCCGCACGACGCGCTCAACGACTATCTCGATTCGCTCGCCGGGGCACCGCCCGCCGACTCCCGCGCCGGGGATCTCGACCCAGACCTGCGCGATGGCGTCGACCGGTTCTTCGACCTCGCCGAGCAGGCGGGTCTCGACCCGCGAGCGACCACTCGAACGGAGCAACCGACCATGGCCACCAACCTGACCCTGCCCGCCAGTGGCGCGACCGCCGTGCCACCAACCAGATCGCGCCGCCGGCGCTCGTTGCCCCGGTGGACCGAGCACCTGCACCTCGTTTCGACGGCGCTGCTGATCGCCACGGTGATCGCGCTCGCCGTCGCCCTGTTCGGCGCGAACGGCATCGGTCGCAACAGCGGTACCGGCGAGGGCGAGCCGAACGGCAACTTCGCCGCCGTCCCGCTCGCGACCGTGGAGCCCGATACCGAAACGTCGTCGATCCCATTCCCGACCGCCGATGAATGCATGATCGAGGTGAGTCGCGACGAGGTGGTCGCCGATATCCAGGCAGCCAACATGGCCACGCAAAAGGAGTACCAGCGCTACGAACGGGCGATCCAGCCGTCAACCGAGGATGCCCAGGGGATCATGCAGACGTTCCGGGAGTGGCAGGCGTGCAGCG
>CBFGRG010000403.1:0-3714 GCA_965651105.1 uncultured bacterium
CGGGACCCGTGATGATGACGAACCACTTGCGTAGATCGCGCACCTGGGCGCGGAATCACGAGTAATTCTTTCGCAGGTAGTGGGACTCGGACGGCGCTTTGGCACACGAAAAACCCCGGCCATTCGCAGGCCGGGGTTCCACGTTCATGTCCTGATCGGGCTGCGCGCCTACCGGAGGTCGGCGAGGGCCTGTGCGGCTGGCTTTCGGTGCCCAAGGAAGATCGGGGTATCGAGCGTTGTGTACTTCCGAACTTCGGCACTGCGAAGCGCCTGCACCATCTTCAGCATCGTCTCCGGGTCGTCGTCTTCGAGGGCGACGACGAACTCCTGGTCCTGCAACCCGAATGAGTTGACGGTGTTCGTCGAGATGGTCGGGTAGTCCCGACCCAGCTCGCCGTGCTCCTTCATCAGCCGGCGGCGCTCCTCGAAGGGCAGCAGGTACCAATCATGCGTCTTGATGAAGGGATAGACGCTCAGGTAGCGCTTCGCATCCTTGCCCTCCACGAACGCGGGGCTGTGGGTCGGATCGTACAGGGACAGCCCACCGAGCCCGAAGTAGTTGTACTTCATGTCGAGGTGCCGCCCGAGCGGCGTCCGCGCGAACCGAACCGCGTAGTCCTGCAGCGCCTCGAGCTCCAGCGCGACCGTCCAGACCATGAAATCGGCATTCGCGTTCAGGCCGACCAGCGAGTAGGTACCACGCACCGTGACACCCTCGCCGGGATCGGTCAGCACTGACACGGTCTCGTTTTTCGCGTCGTTCCAGTCGATATCCTCGATGCCGTACCAGCTCTCGCGGCGCTTGTAGAGCCAGAAGCCGGCGAATGACGTTTGCTGTTCCTGCGACATGGGTGCCCTTGCCTCGCTCGCGTCCGGGCGCTCTCCGACCGGCACGCATCATCGATTGCTTCATTGTCATGATGACCCCTCGCAGGCGGCGGCGCCAATGCCATGAAGCACGCACGCCACACAGGTCGCACGATTTGCCCATCAGCACCAAGAATCTTCGGGCCACCGGCTATACTCGAGAGTGCCATGACGACGTACCGACCCAACTTCTCCGACCGCCTCTCCGCCCTTGCCACCGCCCCCGGCGTGTACCTGATGAAGGACGCCGACGGCGACATTATTTACGTGGGCAAGGCGCAATCGCTCCGCAACCGGGTCCGCTCCTACTTCCAGTCCAAGCGCGGCATGGACCCGAAAACGCGCGAGCTGGTCTCGCATATCGCCGATTTCGAGGTCATTCGCACCGACACCGCGTCGGAGGCGTTGATTCTCGAAGACTCGCTCATCAAGAAGCACCAGCCGAAGTACAACATCCGGCTGAAGGACAACAAGACCTACCCGTACATCCGCATCACGAACGAGGAATGGCCGCGGGTGCTCAGTACCCGGCGGATCGTGAAGGACGGCAGCGCCTACTTCGGGCCTTACACCTCTGCCCGGGCGGCCTATGACACGATCAACCTGCTCAATCGGCTCTTCCCGTACCGAAAGTGCGACAAGACGATCACGGGCAACGACAAGGTCTGCCTCTACTACCACATGCACCAGTGCACCGCGCCGTGCATCTCGGCCGTCGACCGCCCGACCTACATGAAGTCAATCGAAGGGGCGAAGAAGTTCCTCGAAGGTCGCGGTGACGAAATCGTGGCGACACTCGAGGATGAGATGGATCAGGCATCGGAGGCGTGGAACTTCGAGCGCGCCGCCGAGCTGCGCGACCGCCTCGCCGCCGTTCGCCACGTGCTGGAGCGCCAGAAGATCGTCACCAATCCCGGGACCAACGCCGACATCATCGCCGTCGCCCAGGGTGCGGGGGGAGACGCTGGCATCCAGGTCGGATTTCTCCGCAACGGCAAGATCATCGGCTCCGAGTTCTTCCAGATGCAGGCTGCCATCGACGACCGACCCAATGAGATCGTCTCCAGCTTCATCACGCAGTTCTACGGGACCGCCGCGATGATCCCGCCGCTGGTCCTGCTCCAGCACGCGCTGCCCGAAGGCGAGGTGGAGATGATTCATCAGTGGATGGAGGAGCGCCGCGAGGGTCCGGTCGAACTGCGCGTGCCGCAACGCGGTCAAAAGCGCCAGTTGGTGGCGATGATTGCGGACAGCGCGGAAGAGAACCTGGAGCAATCGCGCCTCAAGTTCCTGTCGGACGAGCAGAAGATGACCGCGGCGATGACCGAGCTCGCCGAGGCGCTCGATCTTCCCCGCCTGCCGCGCCGCATCGAGTGCTACGATATTTCGAACATCCAGGGCACCAACCCGGTCGCGAGCATGGTCGTCTTCGAGGATGGCAAGCCCGCGAAGAAGGAATACCGGCGGTTCACCATCAAGACGATCACCGGAGCCAATGACTTCGCGATGATGGCCGAGGTGATCGGTCGACGGTTCCGCCGCGCGGCCGAGACAGACGAGGAGAAGGAAGGCAAGTGGACCCGCCTGCCCGATCTCGTCATCGTCGATGGCGGCAAGGGCCAACTCAACGCCGCCGTGGGCGCGCTGAAAGACGTCGGCATGACCGAAGTGCCAATCGCGTCACTCGCCAAGGAACAGGAGGAGCTATTCCTGCCTGGAAACCCGGTCTCGATCCTGTTGCCTCGGGACTCGCAGGCGCTCTTCCTCGTCCAGCGGATTCGTGACGAGGCGCACCGGTTCGCCGTCACCTTCCATCGCTCGCGGCGCGGGAAGGCGGCGATCGCATCGAAGCTGGACGAGATTCCCGGCGTCGGGCCGAAACGAAAGAAGGCGCTGATCCGGACATTCGGCTCGGTCAAGGGCATCCGGGAGGCTTCGGCCGACGAGCTGGCGACCGTCGACGGCATCAACCTCCAGCTCGCCGAGACCATCAAGGCGCACCTGTAGGGACCCGGCCCTGGTCCACAGAGATGGGGGAACGACAAGCTGACAGAGCGCAGCAAGGGCTGCGCTCTCGGCTCGGAGAGACGATCCGGGTGGAGTACGCTGGTCGGGAGTCAGTGCCCCAGGCGGCGCTCGCAGTCACCACAGGAGGAACGGTGAGAACTCTCTCCCTCGAAGCACCGCGAGCGCTCGAAGAGACGATCCACACCGTCCAGCATGGTGGCGTGATTGCCTTCCCGACCGACACCGTCTTCGGGCTCGGCGCCTCGCTGCGGTTTCCCGACGCCCTCGACCGCATCTTCGCGATCAAGGGGCGCGACCACACGAAATCGCTGCCCGTGCTGCTTTCCTCGATCGATCGCATCGCGCTCGTCTCGCCGATGCCCTCAGAGTCGATCCTGCGTCTCCTGCGGGAGTTCTGGCCCGGCGGACTCACCGTCGTCCTCCCTGCCCTGCCCGGCCTTCCGCCCCAGGTCGTGGCCCCCGATGGCACCGTCGGCGTTCGCGTTCCCGACCACTCCATCGCCCTCACGCTCTGCGAGCGTGCGGGTGGCGCGCTTGCAACCACCAGCGCCAACCGATCCGGTGACGCGCCGGCATGCAGCGCCCGCGACGTCGCCAGGCAGCTCGATGATCGAATCGACATCGTGCTGGATGGCGGCTTTGCGCCCTGCGGTGAAGCATCCACGGTCATTCGCGTCGATGATGCTAGGATATCTGTGATCCGGGCCGGTTCGATCGCGCCCGAGCGCATCGACCAGATGTGGTCACGCATCACCGCCGAGCATCCCGCCACCTGACCGTCCGACCGCCGCACCACCGTGGCGCCAACACCGCCGATGA
>CBFGRG010000404.1:0-3702 GCA_965651105.1 uncultured bacterium
GTGATCAGGCGGATTGCGCCGTCGCCAGCTCCCGATCTCCTGTCTGGGTGCGCTGCTTGACCTTGTCGTAGCACATCGAGCAATACACTGGGTTTCCGTTGCGTGGCACGAACGGAACGGTGGTTTGCTGGCCGCACTCGGCGCAGGTGACCTCGGTCATCGCGCGGTCGGGCAGGCCAAGCTTGGCCTTGCGGGCGGCGCGGCATTTCGGGCATCGCGCCGGGATGTTGATCAGCTGCTTTTCCTTGTAGAACTGCTGCTCGCCCGCGGTCCATGTGAATGGATCGTTGCATTCCCGGCAACGCAGAGTCTTGTCTTCGAAGTGCACGTCTTCGACCCTCCTGTTATAGGTAGCCAACTCGTGCATTCATTCGACAGATGGCGCTGTGCCAGCGAACTGTACCGGCGGTTGTGGCGACACTGTTGGACGGACGAATGAACCACGCCCTTCACTTTATCAATTGCCACGCGCGCAGGCAATGATCTGATAGGGGCAATCCGCCGGACCATGACCAATTTCCCACCGGGGTACCATTGATCAGTACAGTACAATGGACACTTGGCAAAACTGTTCGCGTGGTATCATTTGGTGTTACGTCATGTCGGCGCGGACCGCGCTTTCCGGACCAGGATCCTGACGCCATGTCGACTGCAGTCAATACCGGCGGTGTCACCGCCCAGCCGGTCAGCCGGCTCATCGATGAATTCTCGCGCCTGCCGGGCATCGGACCGAAAACCGCTTCCCGGCTGGCCTATCATATCCTGAAGACGCCAAAAGACGACGCGATCGGTCTCGCCGAGGCGATTCTCGAGGTGAAGGAGCGGATCACGCTGTGTTCCGTCTGCTTCAATACCACCGATGTCGACCCGTGCGCGATCTGTTCCAACGAATCGCGAGAGCAGCGCATCCTCGTGGTCGAGCAACCCCTCGATGTCGTGGCGATCGAGCGCACGCACGAGTATCGCGGACGCTATCACGTGCTTCATGGCGCGGTGTCGCCAGTGGATGGTATCGGGCCGGACAAGCTTCGCATTCAGGAGCTGGTCGACCGGGTTCAAAAGGATCGGCCGGACGAGGTGATCGTCTTTACCAACCTGGACCTGCCAGGTGAGGCAACGGCCACCTACCTGCATCGCATTCTTACGCCGCTGGGAATCCGCGTGACGCGACCCGCAAGCGGCCTTCCGGTCGGGGGTGACCTCGAATATGCCGACGATATGACACTCGGTCGAGCCCTGAAGGGCCGGCGCGAGCTGTAGCAGAATCGTTGAGTGAAGTGACCGTACAGGTTACTATATGTGCAATGGATGGTACGACGCGATCAGCCGACGATCGCCAGCAATCCGCCACCAGCATGCCCGCGACGCGGGCACAATTTCACCTCCTGTCGAGCGAGTCGAGGCGGGAGCCGGGTGAGGGCCGTGCCGGTTCCATGAGCCCGCAACCCCGAGACCAGTTCGACCTGATCACCGGCGCCCCGAAGCTGCGGGACCTGCGCGCCATTTGCACCGCGTTCCGGATCCAGCTCGATCTCGCCCGGCCGCAGCGGTCGGCCGGCTGGCTGGCGGCGCACGCCGTCCGCGAGGGGTTTCCGGCGCTGCGTGGAAACGTTCGGATGCGCGTGGCTCGGCGCTCGCGAGATGTCGCCGCCGCCGCCGCCTTCCAGGTGCTTCCGCCGGACGATCGCTGGCAGCTTGACGCCTTGCTCGTGCGGGATCCGGAGGATGGCGCCGCGCTCGATGCGGTGCTCCGTCGCGGCGTCACCGATGCCGGCAGCGCCGGGGCGCGTCGGGTATTCGCCCATATCGAGAGCGATGTCACGATCGATGCCGCCCTGCGGCGATCGGGCTTCGTTTCCTACCAGACCGAATCGATCTTCATGTTGCACGATGGTCCCACCGGTGCGTCACGACCATCGCATGTGCGACGCGCCCAGGCGGCTGATGCCTGGGGTATCCACCAGTTGTACCTGGAGCTGGTACCGCGCCAGGTGCAATACGCCGAGGCGATGACCAGCCGCCGCTGGGATAACCCGCAGCCGTTGCGCCCCGGCGCGCGACGCGCGAGTGGCTGGGTGATCGAGGATCACGGCCGCATACGTGCCCACGCCCGCGTATCGACGCTCGAAGACCCGCGCGTCGTGCGGCTCGATATCCTGATCGACCCGCACCTTCGCGCATTGACTCCCGATTTGATCGTGACGGCCGCCGCCGAGGCCAGGAATTTGCACGGTGTGCCATGTGTCGTCGCCGTTCCCGGATACACACAGGAGCTCAGTCAACCTTTGCAGGACATCGGATTCTTTCACGTTGGAGACCAGACGGCATGGGTGTGCTACACCACTGTCCCCGCCCGTTCGTATATCGTTGCGGTCGATACTCGTGTGCCGGTCAGCGCCGAAACCCAGCGGTCCCGCGTGCCTGGGTTCGGTGGCGCCGGCATGAGTCTCGTTGAGCCCGTGGGGCAGGCCGAATCGGTGACGATCGGCGCCGGTGGAGCTGAGGACCACATCCTGGATCTCGCGCGATCGCGTTCGCGGTCGCCTCGTGGGAAGGTGTGAAGCGCTTGAACGCAGCAATCCATGCACCAGACATCGACGCGCGCGGCGGTGCGGAGTATGCAGTTACCGACAACTTGACCGACCTGCTGGCCGTGTTGCCGGGGCGCATTGCCGATGCCATTCGTGGGCATGAGGCCGTCGCCAGCGGCAGCCTGATCGAGGTCGTGATGGACCTCGGCCGCCCCGCCGAGATGCGCTTCCAGCAGGGCGAGGTGACCCTCGACGACATCGAAGTCTCGCGGGATGACCTCGTGGCCGTGGCCGAGCGCATCGGCCAGTTCGGCGCCGACAATCGCGCCGGCATCGAGCGCACGCTTCACCGTATTTCCGCCATTCGCAACCGCAATGGCGATATCGTGGGGCTCACCTGTCGCGTCGGTCGCGCCGTCTACGGCACCATTACGGTCATCAGCGACCTGATTGAGTCGGGCGAGAGCGTGCTGCTGCTCGGCCGGCCCGGAGTAGGCAAGACCACGATGCTGCGCGAGACCGCGCGGGTGTTGGCCGACGATCTCCGCAAGCGCGTGGTAATTGTCGACACCAGTAACGAAATCGCCGGTGACGGCGACATCCCGCATCCGGCCATCGGTCGGGCCCGCCGGATGCAGGTGCCGACGCCCGAAGCGCAGCATGCGGTCATGATCGAGGCGGTCGAGAACCACATGCCCGAGGTTGTCGTCATCGACGAGATCGGAACCGAGCTGGAAGCCGGCGCCGCTCGGACGATTGCCGAGCGCGGCGTCCAGCTGATCGGGACCGCCCACGGCAACACGCTCGAAAACCTGATGCTCAATCCGACGCTGTCCGACCTTGTCGGCGGCATCCAGAGCGTCACCCTTTCGGACGAGGAAGCCCGGCGGCGCGGTACTCAAAAGTCGATTCTCGAGCGCAAGGCGCCACCGACCTTCACCGCGATGGTCGAGATCGTCGATCGAGACGAGGTGATCGTCCACCGCAATGTTGCGGCGACGGTCGATTCGATCCTGCGCGGCGTCACTCCGCCCAGCGAGATGCGGCGGCGGTTGCCCGACGGGTCGATCGAGGCCGCCTCCGGTGAGGACGCGCGGCGTGACCCGACCGGGCGAGTAGGGCAGTCATCGACCGGGGCGATGTTGACCTCGCTCACCAACCAGGCCAACAG
>CBFGRG010000405.1:0-3692 GCA_965651105.1 uncultured bacterium
TGGCGAACCGCGCGGATTGTGAAACGTGCACGACGTCTTTGTGCAGAGTGTTGACATCTGGCCGGGCAGCGTTTACTCTGATGCCGTGCTCGTGAGGAGGTTCACAAGCACGAGGTGGGGTGTCCTCCGGACGCCCGATCGCCATTCGTTCTTTCGCCGCCAGGTGCGGCGCCTCGCACAGAGGATGTTCGCGACCATGCGATTGCTCCCGATGCGCTACCGATTCGCTCCTGCCATTCCCGCAGGGCGGCTCCCTCGTCGCCCCAGGTAGTTCCTGTCCGCCGGTCGGCGGGCGCTCACCCTGGGTTTCGGCGATGCGCATTGATTTCGGAGCTTCATCCTCATGACGACCTTGTTCAGCGATAACCACGTATACGGAGCGCGCCCGATTCCGGGCGGCGATGCCGTGCGCATGTACCACGGTATCGAGTGGGAGCTGCTCTCCCGCTCTCCCGAACGGCGGCGACACCGCCGCCGGATGTAACGTTTACCGCGACATTACCAATCTGTCCGGTTTCGCCGGGCAGCCCGCGATGACGGGGAACAGTACGCATCGCCTCATGAGCGATCCGGGGATGGTGGGAGCCCGGAGCCGAGATGCGGAACGCGCCTCCGAGCGGCCGGCCGAAGAACGCGGATTCCTTCCGCAAGTAGGCACGGATGGGTGGCACCCATGGACGCAACAGCCGAGAGATGGAGCCCGACCGGGTTCCAAGAAGGGTGGTACCGCGGGATGTGACGCCTCTCGCCCCTTCGGCTCGCGATCGACGATCGATCGGAGCCGGCGTCTTCGTTCAGTCGAACGACGAGAGGGGTATCCCGTGAGCCAGCCGTCTGTCTCCGAATCCGCCATTCCCACCGCCGCGCCCGAGCTCTACTCGGTGCCATCGACCCCGCCGTCGCCCAGCGCGATGGCCATGGATCGTCGCGTTGTCTTCGGCGCCGAGCCGCAGCAGTCGCTCGCGGCGTTCACCCTCAGCACCCGCCTCCGGGGCCGGCACCTGCTGCTCGACACCGACCTGACCCCCGATGAGATTGGCGAGGTGCTCGAGACCGCTGCTCGCATCAAGTCGATGCACAAGAACGGCCAGCCGCACAGCTACCTTGCCGGCAAGACCCTCGGGCTGATCTTCCAGCATCCGAGCACCCGAACCCGCGTTTCGCTGGAGGCCGGCATGGCCCAGCTCGGCGGCCAGGCGATCTTTCTTGGCGTCAACGACCTGCAAATGAAGCGGGGCGAGACGATCGGCGACACCGCCCAGATCCTCAGCCGCTACGTCGATGCGATCGTGGCCCGGGTCGCCAACCACAATGACCTCGTCACCCTCGCGGAGTCGGCGTCGATCCCGGTGCTCAACGGGCTCTCCGACCAGGCACACCCGCTGCAGGCGTATGCTGACCTGCTCACCCTGAAGGAGAACTTTGGCGAGCTGAAGGGGCTCAAGCTGGCCTACCTCGGTGATGGCAACAACATGGCCGTCTCGCTGATGCTCTCCTGCGCCGTGATGGGCGTCAGTGTCTCCATCGCCGCGCCGGCGCAGTATCAGCCGAGCGAGGATATCGTCCATCATGCCCAGTGGCTGGCGAAGACGACTGGCGCCACGGTGGAGGTGACCGACGACCCGGCCACCGCCGTCACGGGCGCCAACGCCATCTACACCGATGTTCACGTCAGCATGGGCCAGCTCGACGGCGCCGTCAGGGCGGTCGCGTTGGCGCCCTACAAGGTCACCAGCGAGATCATGGCTCAGGCCGAGCCCAATGCGGTGTTCATGCATTGCCTGCCGATGCACCGCGACGAAGAAGTCTCGGCCGAGGTGGCCGACGGCGAGCGGTCGATCATCTTCGAGCAGGCCGAGAATCGACTGCATATGCACAAGGCGTTGCTGCTGCACACGCTGTGCTGATACACGACGGGCCGGCACAAGACCGGTCCCTGCGGACTGATGGACGGGAACGAGTCGTGGCGACCGGAGAGGATGACATGGTCGATCTGGCCAAACAACCGATTGCCGAGGAGGCCGTCGAGCTGACCCTGCTGCCGTCGCTGCGTGGCCGCGGCATCCTGCGCGACACCGATCTCAGTCGCGAGGAGATCGAGGCGATCCTCGACCTCGCGCTCGTCCTCAAGGATCTTCGGGCACGGCACGTCCCGCATGCGTGGCTGGCCGGCAAGACCCTCGGCATGATCTTCCAGCATCCGAGCACGCGCACCCGCACCGCCTTCCAGGCGGGCATGGAGCAGCTCGGCGGCCAGGCGATCTTCCTCGGCGTCGCCGATCTCCAGCTCAAGCGCGGCGAGACGATCGAGGACACCGCCGCCATCTTCAGCCGATATGTGGACGCGATCGCCGTCCGAGCCGCCGACCGGGACGACCTCTTCGGGCTCGCCCGGGGCGCCACGGTGCCGGTCTTCAACGGGCTGACGACATTCGACCACCCGATCGAGGCGCTGAGCGACCTGATGACGCTCAAGGAGCGCTTCGGGCAGCTACCAGGCGTCACGTTCGCCTATCTCGGCGATGGCAACAACGTCTGCCACTCGCTGATGCTTGCCTGCGCGGCCACCGGCGTGCATTTCCACTATGCTGGGCCGCGGGCGTACTGGCCCGATGCGAGCATGATCGACACGGCCACGGCGCTGGCCGAGGCGGCCGGCGGCTCGGTGATGGTGACCGACGATGTCGTTGCCGCGACGACCGGCGCGAACGCGGTGTACACGGATGTCCACGAGAGCATGGGCGAGCAGGAGGGTGCGGGCAAGCTGATGGCGCTGGCGCCGTACCGGGTGACGAACGACGTGATGGCGATGGCCGATGATTCGGCGGTCTTCATGCACTGCCTGCCGCTGCACCGCGGGCAGGAGGTCGATGCCGAGGTCGCGGATGGTCCCCAGTCGATCATCTTCGACCAGGCGGAGAACCGGCTGCACGTGCACAAGGCGGTCTTGCTGCAGGCGCTGCATGACGAGCGTCAAGAGGCGACTATCGCCCCGGCGAACGTCAGTTGATCGAGCGTTTTCGCGTTGTATCGAAGGGGGCTGGCGCGTGTGCGCCGGTCGAGAAAGGGGTCAGAGATGGCGAGTTGTCCTGAGTGTGGAGCCGATGTCGAGGTTGAGAACGTCGAGCAGGGCGAGATCGTGCCCTGCCCGGAGTGCGGCGCCGATCTCGAGGTGTTGAGCGCCGATCCGGTCGAGCTGGGGCTCGCGCCGGAAGAGGGCGAGGACTGGGGCGAATAGGCGCGAGGCGCCTGCCGTAGCGATCGACCTCGTGTCGGTCCGTTGTAGGGGAGGAGCTTGTCTCCTCCCGTGAGAGAGCCGGGACGCGCCCGGTCCGTATGTGAATCAGGTGGCGTCGTCGCCACACACGACCTGCCGCGTGGCGAGCGTGAGGCAAAGGGGAATCGACGTGACAGCAATTGGAGTGCTGTGCGCACGTGTGCGCGTGGAAGAGAAGCAGGTCATCGCCGCGCTGGCTGACGCCGGCGTCGTGGCGCTGCCCGTCCCTCCCACGAGTGCCCCCATGCCTCCCGGCCCGGCGACCGCCGATCTGGCGGCGCTGGGCACCCACCAGCCGGCCGACGCGAGCGCGCACCACACGCTCGACGTTGTGATCGATCGCTGCCAGAACCGTCACGTCGCCGCCGCGATGCTGCCCCTGCTGAAGCTGGGCGGCGCCAGGGTGATCGACGCA
>CBFGRG010000406.1:0-3672 GCA_965651105.1 uncultured bacterium
AGGTAGTTGGGGTTCGAATCCCTGCACCCCAGCAAGATGTGCAAAGAACCGGCTGGCGATCTCGCCAGCCGGTTTTCTGTATCTGGGACGTTTGTCGACAGCCGACCTGTGGGTGTGGGATATGTCGCGGCGGACCCGGCTTGACGGGTCAGCTCCCTGCCGCTTCGGTCCGATAGACCGCCAGGGCACCGAGCGAAGGATGGTCCAGCGCATCGTCTTCCGCACTCGTAAGCACGACCTGCGCGTGGCGATCCGCCAGCTCATCGAGCAGCAGATGACGGTGCGCGGCATCGAGCTCCGAAAGCACGTCATCCAACAAGAACACCGGGGTATCACCGGACTCTTCCGCGATCACATCCGCCTCGGCAAGCTTGAGCGCGAGCACGCCGAGGCGCTGCTGACCGCGCGAGCCGAACCGCGCAAGCGAGCGACCGTCAATCGAGAACGCCAGGTCGTCGCGATGCGGCCCCGTCAGCGTCATCCCCCGTCGAAACTCATCGTCGCGATGCGCCTCGAGATCGGCATGAAACGCCGCCGCTGCCCGCGCGACGCCGAGGTCGAGCGTCTCTTCCTCAGCCAGCAGCTCGGGATCGACGGTTGCCCTCGGTTGGTACGCAACGCCGAATCGCGCACGCGATGAGAGATCGGACGCATGGCGATCGATCGCCTTGTGCAGCGCGGCGACCACGCGCGCGCGACGGCCGATCAGGTACGCCCCTTCACCAACGAGCTGCTCGTCCCAAAATGCGATCTGGGTGATGGCCGCGGCCGCATCGGCGCGCACGCGGTCACGCGCGAACGCCTTCAGGAGCCCGTTGCGCTGGCGCAGCACTCGGCCGTAAGCAGCGAGATGGCGCATGTAGGCGCGGTCGAACTGCGAGATCAGGATGTCGAGGGCTCGGCGACGATCGGCCGGCGGACCGATCACCAGCTGCACGTCCTCCGGCGTGAAGGCCACCACCATGAGGTTGCCGACCAGCTCGTGGGCGGATGTGGGCCGGTCGTCGACGAGAAAGCGCTTGGACGCGATCGATTCTCCATCGTCGGCCAGCTCCATCGCAATTCCGAGACGACGCCGCTCGCCATCCGATTCGACCCGTGCCTCGACCCGAGCGAACGGCGCCACGCCGTAGTCCTCACCGCTCTCCCACCTGACCACGTCGCGGTCCTGGGCGCCGCGAAACGAACGTGTCGTGGCAAGCATCGCGATCGCCTCGAGCACGCTGGTCTTGCCGGAGCCATTCGGCCCGACGATACGAACGCCGGCGTCGGGAATCGTCATCCGAACGCCGGCGTGGCAGCGAAACTGGTCGATTTTCAGCTCGGTCAGGTGCATTGAGTTCCGTGGGCGCCTACTGGCCGCCGATCACCATCGGCATGATCACGTGGCTGTACTGGTCACCCCCACTGGGACGGACCACCCCAGCCTGGTTGGCGCCATTGAGTCCGAGCGTGACCGTACCATGCTTGAGCACGCCGAGGACATCGGCGAGGTAGCGACTGTTGAAGGCGATCTGGAGCTCGCCGCCGGCGATGCTGGCGTCGACGAAGCTCTCGCTGTTTCCTCGCTCGGCAGCGTTCGCGGTGACCTCGACACTGCCTGGTGTCATGTCGTCCTCGCCGGCATGGATCGCCAGCCGCACCACATCGTTGTTCTCGCGAGCAAAATAACTTGCCCGGCGAACGGCATTGAGCAGCGAGTCGCGCCCCACATCGACGCGGGTGCCGAACTCGCGCGGCACGATCTGTTTCACGTCGGGGAAGGTGCCATCGATCAATTGGGACACCCACTCGATGTCATCGAATCGCGCCAGCACCTGCGCCGCGTTGGCGGTCACGGCGAGTTGGATGTCTTCCTCCGTATCGCCGATAAGACGCGCCAGCTCGCGGTATGAGCGCGCGGGGACGATCACATCGAGACGCTCGTCCACTGACGTTCCTGAGGGCCCCTCGGCGACCGCCATGCGGAAGCCGTCGGCCGACGCCAGCATCATCGAATCGCCATCGAAGCGAGTCAGCACGCCGGCGAGCACCGGCCGGCTCTCATCGGTAGCGGCGGCGAACTCGACGAGCGAGATGCGCTCTCGCAACGTCTGAGCGGGAATGGTGACGGTGAAATCGGCCGCCTGCATCGACGTGATGACCGGAAAGTCCTCCGCATCGATGCCGTTGATCGCCGCCTTGTCGCGTCCGGCACGGATGGTAAGCACCAGGCGGTCGGGATCGAGCTCCAGGCGCACCTCGCCCGCCGGCAGGGTGTTGACGAACTCGTTGAGCAGGCGGGCGTCGACGGTGATCTGCCCCTCGGTTTCGACCGAGGCATCGATCCATGTGGTGACCCCGATTTCCATATTGGTCGCGGCGATTTTGAGTCGACCGTCCTCGGTCCCGATCCAGACATTGCTGAGCACCGGCAAGGTCGTTCTCGTGGCAACGGCGCGCGAGACGCGCCCAAGCGCCCGCTGCAGATCTTCCTGGAGACACGCTACCTTCAACCGAATACCCTCGCTATCTCGAATCGTTCGACAGGGTCGTTTTTCGGCTTGAATCATAGCATACGGACACGATTGACGACCCTTCCAGACCCCCTCGACAGCACACTCGACGCACTGTGCCCGATTGACAAACTGGAACATTCGTTCTACACTGGAGATCGAACATCCGTTCTAAAGGAACGGCAGAAGCACAGGAGGCTCGAATGTTCAACGCGCAGGAACACATCACGATCATTGACGGCGGGGCCTATCTGGAAGTGAAGTGGCGTCTCGTCTGGCTGCGAGAACAGCACCCCGACGCCGTGATCGAAACCAGCATGGAAGAATCATCCCGCGATCACGCGATTTTCAAGGCATCGGTCCGGCTTCCGGACGGCGCCTCCGCGACGGGCTGGGGCAGCGAGTATCGCGAGCAGTTCCAGAATTTCATCGAGGCCGCGGAGACCAAGGCGCTCGGCCGCGCGCTGGCGGCACTCGGCTTCGGCACGCAGTTCGCCGGTGATCTCGGTACCGACCGAAACGGCTTCGGCCTCTCCGATGCGCCAGTCCGGCTGCACGCCGTCGGCGAGAGCGCGCCGCAGCAGTACCAGTCTTCCTACCAGCAGACCGAGCTGGAGCCGACCGATCGCCAGCGGAAGCTGATCGAAGTGCTGCGAAGCCAGCTCAATCTCGGCAACGAGGAGCTGGACGAGATCGCGGAGAAGCACGGTGGCGCCCCGATGAGCACCATCAGCCGCAAGGGAGTCTCCGCGGTGATCACCGAGCTGCAACGACTCAAGCAGGAGAAGCAGGAACGCGCCAAGGCGAGCTGATCGCCTGCGGCTACGGGTGGGCTGCTCGTTCCCAGCGACCCTTCCCGACTGCGAAAGGATCGACCAATGACCAGGATGCACCCCAGTGCGACCGCGCGCGAGCTGGAGCGAGAGCTCGAGGCGCTCGAGCAGCGACTCGACGACGGTGAGCGACGAATTGAGGAGGCGACCCGCATCGGCGCGGATACCGCGTCGTGGGAAGCGTTCTGGATCGAGCTCCTGCACAACTACGAGGACGTCTACCGGCGTCTCCAGGCGGCCGAAGCCGATCACCCCGCCCTGGCGGCGTAGGTTTTCCTACGGGATTCGAGCGTCCTTCCGCCACTTCCATGACTGCGCAACGACCCGGGGCGCGTCCAGATTGG
>CBFGRG010000407.1:0-3663 GCA_965651105.1 uncultured bacterium
ACATTGCCCGCTGAGCACCGCGGCGTGGACGAACGCTGGATGTGCGGGCAAGTCGCCGCTAGGGACACACCCGTGTTCGTTCCCTACACCTTCGCGCCGAAGGCGTCCTTCATGCGTCCGAAGAAGCCCTTGCTGTTCGGCTGCTGCTCGATCTCGCTGCCAAGACTGCCAGCCAGCTCCTCGAACAACGCGCGCTGTTCGTCGGTGAGCTGCTTCGGGGTCACCACCTGGATCGTCACGATCTGGTCGCCCCGGCTTCCACCTCGCAGATCCGGCACGCCCTTGCCACGCAGGCGGAACTGCTGGCCCGATTGCGTCCCGGACGGAATCCGGAACATCACCGGTCCGTCGATCGTGAGGATCTCAACCTCGTCGCCGAGCGCCGCCTGAGCAACGTTGATGCCGACCTGAGAATGGATCGACTTGCCGTTGCGCTCGAACACCTTGTGCGGCTTGACATGAACCTTGACGTAGAGGTTGCCCGCCTGGCCGCCCCTCACCGGCGAGTCCTCGCCCTGTCCGGTGAGCCGCAACGTCGCGTTGTCGTCAACACCGGCGGGCACGGTCACGTCAATGGTGCGGTACTGGCGCCGACGACCACGGCCGCGGCAGGCGTCACACGGATCGGTGATGATGACACCCTCGCCGTGGCATGTCTGGCACGGTCCAGAGGTCATGAACTGCCCGAGGATCGTCTGCTGGACACGCCGCACCTCGCCCGAACCGCCGCAGGTGCCGCAGGTCAGGGGCTCGCGGCCGTCCTTCATTCGGTTTCCCTGGCAGACGTCGCAGGTCTCCAGCCGGTCGACCTCGACCTCCTTCTCGGTGCCGAACACGGCTTCCTCGAAGGTCAGGGTGATCGATACCTGAATGTCCGAGCCGCGCGGCGGTGCCGCACGTTGACTGGAGGTCGCCCCGCCAAAGAAGCTGTCGAAGAGGTCGCTGAAGGGCGAGCCGCCGAAGCCGCCGAATGGATCGCCACCCATACCGCCCATGCCGCCGTTCACGCCGGCGTGGCCGAAGCGGTCATAGGCGGCGCGGCGCTCGGGATCGGCGAGAACCTCGTAGGCCTCGTTGACCTCCTTGAAGCGCTCCTCGGCGCCGTCGTCCTTGTTGATATCGGGGTGGTACTTTCGCGCCATCTTGCGATAGGCACGCTTGATCTCCACCTCGGTTGCGGTCCGATCGATTTCGAGGACCTGGTAGTAGTCTCGTTTCTCAGCCATGCGTCTCGTCTGTGTGATGGTGCGATTCGGGAAGGCGCGAACAGTGTCGCGCGAAAGTCGTCACAAGTATAGCCCTATCGACAACCAGCCCTGGCACTCGGATTTACAGAGTGCCAACGCGGTCGGATCGCTTCGCAATTTCCACGAGGACTGGAGTAATCCTGACGCTTCGATGCGAGCGCCACTCGCAGCCGAGGGCTACCCGTTGTGTCGCAGTTCGATCAATCAGCGCGGAATTCGAGCCTTCGGTCCGCCACAGGGGCGGCACTACGACTCGTGTATCCGGATTCAGGATGGCCGTCGGGCCGCCACAGGGGCGGCACTACGACTCGTGTATCCGAATTCAGGATGGCCGTCGGGCCGCCACAGGGGCGGCACTACGCTGAAAGGGCATCACCTCGATGCGCTACACCTGCCGAAGATCGATGAGCGTCCCGGCTCGACGGGCGGCGGTCTTGTAAAGCCACGGAGCGGCGAGACTGAGATACACCCTCGCCTCCAGTCCGTCGATCAACTCCTGCGGGATGCCGCTTGCCCCGGCCACCGCACCGGCGAAGGCACCCGCGATCGCCCCGGCGCTGTCCGCCGGCCGCAGTGCGTTCACCGCTCCGAAAACGACCTCGTCGAATGGTTTGCCGCTCTTCGCCGCTTCCAGCAGGTCGCTGATGATCCGCCGCTGTTCCGCGACACCGCTCATATCCGCGCCGAGGTCGACCGGCGCGATTTCCTCCTCGCGCGCGATGCCGGCAATTGCGAGCGCGACATCGAGCGTGAGCTGATGCTGCGCGATCCCCGCATGACTGGCCCGCGTCACGATGCGCGACTCCTCAACCACCGTGGCTGGATCGAACCCACCGACCGAGTGGACCAGCCCGATCGGCACGCCCCGTACGGCGACTGCCAGCGAGCCATCGGGCACATCCTGCTCGGGGAGCTGGCCATCGTGCGGGAAGGCCGCCTCGATGCCGGCAGCCATCGCATCCGGCATCCAGTGACGCGATGGCCCCTCGGCGAGGTAGAGCATCCGGACGTTGATGTTTTCGGCGTCGACCCGGCCGTTGTTCGCGGTGATCGACTCGGCGATGCACAACACCGTCTCGGTCTCATCGGTGATCTCGCCGGCCGGCATCTGGTCGTCCTGTCCGGCGTTGCGCGGCTCATAACTTCGGATTTCGCCGAATCGCTCTCGCGTCTCTTCGACGGTGAGATCGGCGACCGGCATCCCGAGCGCGTCGCCGATAGCGAGCCCGAGCAGCGAGCCGAGAAACCGATTTTCCAGGGTGCGGGAGTTGGTCACGTTGTCGTCATCCTGCGATCAGCCAGGCATCGCTAGTCAGGGAGCGTCACCTCCGCACGAGCGAGTCCGGCCTTGGTCGATTCCGCTTCGAGGGAGACGGCCGCGCCGGGCGCTCCCTTGACGATCCACGATACTCGTTTCCGCGTGCTGTTGCCGTAGCGCGGGAAGAAGCTGAACGATTCGTAGCTGCCTGCGCGGCCGTCGAGCTGGCCGATTTTCAGCTCATCGCGGTCGGAGAGCAGCTCGACTCCGTCGGGGCAGGAGATCGTGACCTTCGTCTCCTTGATCTGCTTCGCACCCTTGCCGGCCTCGCTGAGCCACGTCGGCAGGAATCCAGTGTTCTGCACCAGCGCAGAGACCCGATAGACACCGTCACCGACCTTCTCGGCTGTCGCGTCGTCCAGGGTGATGCGCGGCACCACACCCATCAGGCGCATCACCGACGCACCGTTGCGGCTCGCGACCTCCTCCAGCATCGGGCCTGGCGGGTTCTGCAACGCGAACTTGAATTCGAAACCGCCGATCTCCACCGGCCCGAGCTGCGGATGGTCGAACGGTCGCCAGTCCTGGTAGCCGTGGCCGTCGGCCTTCTCGTCGAGCACCTTCAGCATGGCGACATCATCCTCTTCCGGACGATCGCGCATGTAGTCGATCAGGTTCTTCGGCTCGATGCCAGCCTGACCCCAGAGGCTCCACAGCTCGGTCGAATAGGCGTATGCGCCGAAGGTCTTGTAGACCCAATCCAGCACCGATCCCTTGATCGCCTTCTTCTTGTCGTAGGCGAAGTCTTCGTAAATCGAGATGCAGGGGTAGCCAGTGTCCTCGCTCATCAGCTCGCCGACCGACTTGTAGATGTGCAGGTCGAACTTCGGCATGTCGACATCAGCCACCTGCGAGGATGGACGAAGGATCGCCGCCGAGAAGGTGTGAAAGTGCTGGGCAGTGCAGATGTTCGGATGCGCGAGCATAAAGTCCGCGACCGCCCGCGTCTCCGGCTCCGAAAGGGGGTACGGCCCGGCGCCTGGCTGCGACTCCTCCGGCGCCCACTCGAACGGGAAGTTGCGGTTGTGATCGAGTCCCAGCAGCGCCGGCGCGAGTGGAATCTCGCCCCCGTCCCAATTCTGGATGTCGCCCTCCGGG
>CBFGRG010000408.1:0-3662 GCA_965651105.1 uncultured bacterium
CAAGGCGATCCAGCAAGGACTTCAGGACAACAACGGTGGCGATGCTGATCGTGTTATCGCCGATCCCGGGACCGAACAGCCGATCACCCTCGCGGCGTGGCGTGACGTCCACCGAGCGAGGAAACACCGTGTCGGTGTGAGCCGCGAGCAGCACCGCACGGTCCGAGCGACGCCCGCGGATGCGTCCGGTGACGTCATCGAGATCATCGACGGTGACATCGTCGAAGCCGGCATCCCGCAGGATCGAGGCGAGCGCGCTCGCACGCTCGCCCTCGTCGTTGGTCGGTGCAGGGATCGCGGAGAGGCGCAGCGTGAGCTCGGCGATCGGCTCTTTGGCGTCCTGAGCAACGGGCGCGAGCTGGTCGCGAAACGCAGAAGTCAAAAAGGTCACGGATAGATACTCCGAAATATGCTTCGCGAGCCGGCGGCCGCCGCGGATCGTCGCCTGAGTATAAGCGGAGACCGCACCACACGCCGGATTGACAAGTGGCACGACGCCCGGTAGCGTGCCGGCAGCCGAGCAAGGTCGCCATCGCCGCTCCGGTGCGGCGTTATACAATGGCGCCAGGGCGAAATATACTGGGCCCGGCGGCGAGCATCGACGCCAGGGCAGATCAGCATGGGGCACAACCCGGAGGAGTTTCTGAATGGCCTATCATCGGTATGACGCCGTGATCGTTGGCGCTGGCGGAGCCGGCCTGATGGCCGCGATCCAGATGGCAGGCCAGGCGAACATCGCCGTCGTGAGCAAGCTCTATCCGACCCGCTCCCACACCGGCGCGGCCCAGGGCGGCATCAGCGCCGCACTCGGCAACGTCGAGGAAGACCACTGGGAGTGGCACATGTTCGACACCGTCAAAGGTGGCGACTACATCGTCGACCAGGATGCTGCCGAGGTGCTCTCCCGCGAGGCGATCGATGCCGTGCTCGAGCTCGAGCACATGGGTCTCCCCTTCAACCGCACCCCAGACGGCAAGATCGACCAGCGCCGATTCGGCGGGCACAGCCGGGATTTCGGCGCCGCTCCGGTCCGACGCGCCTGCTACTCCGCCGACCGCACCGGTCACATGATCATCCAGACCCTCTACCAGCAGGGCATCAAGCACAACGTCAACTTCTTCGACGAATATCACCTGCTGGATGTGCTCTTCACCGATGACGGGCAGGCATGCGGCGTCATCGTCTACGAGATCAAGACCGGCGAGCTCCACACCATTCACGCCAAGACCGTGCTGATCGCCAGCGGCGGCTACGGGCGCGTGTACAAGATCACCTCGAACGCCCTCGCCGGAACCGGCGACGGCATCGCGATCCCCTACCGCCGCGGCATCCCGTTGATGGACATGGAGTTTTACCAGTTCCATCCGACGGGCCTCTACAAGCTCGGCATCCTCGTTTCCGAGGCGGCCCGCGGCGAGGGCGGCATCCTGCGCAACAGCGAGGGCGAGGCGTTCGCCGAACGGTACGCCCCGACCATGAAGGACCTCGCCCCGCGCGACATGGTTTCGCGCTTCATCCACCAGGAGGTACGGGAGGGTCGCGGTATCGACGGCAAGGACTACGTCCTGCTCGACCTCTCCCACCTGCCGCCTGAAGTGATCGACCAGAAGCTGCCGGATGTGACCGATTTCGCTCGCATCTATCTCGGCGTCGAGCCGAAAACCGAAGGCATCCCCATCCAGCCCACCGCGCACTACGCGATGGGCGGACTGCCAACCAACCTGGACGGGCAGGTCATCTACGATCCGGAAGCCAGCGTCGTCCCCGGCTTCTACTCCGCCGGCGAGGCCGCCTGCGTCTCGGTGCACGGCGCCAACCGGCTCGGCACCAACTCGCTGGTCGACCTCGTGGTGTTCGGTCGTCGGGCGGGCAAGCACATGCTTGAGTACGTCCAGGAAAACGACTTCGTCGAATTGCCGAAGAATCCGGAGGACTACGCGCGCTCGCAGGTCGATGCGGTCCTCGGCCGCACCTCGGGCGAGCACGCCGCCAGCATCCGCGAGGAAATGCAGGAAGTCATGATGGCCGACGTCTCGGTGGTCCGGACCCAATCGGGGATGGAACAGGCGACGGCGAAGATTGCCGAGCTCAAGGACCGCTACCAGAACATCACTGTGCAGGACCGCGGCTCGACCTACAACACCGACCTGCTGGAAGCGCTCGAGCTTGGCTGCATGCTGGATATCGCCGAAACGATCATCCATGGCGCGATGGCGCGGCAGGAGAGCCGTGGCGCGCACTACCGCGAGGACTTCCAGGATCGCGACGATACAAACTGGCTCGCCCACAGCCTCATCTATCGCACCGACGCGGGCCTCTCGCTCAAGAAAAAGTCGGTCAGCATCACCCGTTTCCAGCCGATGGAACGGAAGTACTAGCGACACCGGGACCAGGTGGCATGGGGAGGTGACACTGTGCAAGAGGTAACGCTCAGGATCAAGCGATTCAACCCGGAGACCGACGAGAAGGCGCATTTCGAGGAGTACAAGGTTCAGGTCGAACCCACCGACCGCGTGCTCGACGCGCTGAATCAGGTCAAATGGACCCAGGACGGCACGCTGACCTACCGCCGGTCGTGCGCGCACGGCATCTGCGGTTCCGACGCGATGCGGATCAACGGCCGCAACCGCCTCGCCTGCAAGATCCTGATGAAGGACCTTGGCAAGCGGATCACCGTCGAGCCGCTGATCGGCTTCAAGGTCGAGAAGGACCTGCTGGTCGACATGGAGCCGTTCTTCGACGCCTACAAGTCCGTGAAGCCGTACCTCATCGCCGACGACGCGCCAAGCTCGGGTGAGCGGCGGCAATCGCCGGAGGAGCGCGAGCGGTTCGACGACACCACGAAGTGCATCCTCTGCGCGGCGTGCACGTCGTCGTGCCCGATCACGTGGACCAGCGACGACTACGTCGGTCCGGCCGCGATCGTCAACGCGCACCGGTTCATCTTCGACAGCCGGGACAAGGGCGCCGGCCAGCGCCTGCAAATCCTGAACCGGCAGTCCGGCGTCTTCCGGTGCCGCACGGTGTTCAACTGCACCGACGCCTGCCCGCGTGACATCAAGGTCACCGAAGCGATCATGCAGGTGCAGCGTGCGATCCTGACCGAGCAGGCCTGACCGCCGACCGGAGGCTTTTCAGTTTATGGGCGACGCGTTCTCCTGGGATTACCTGACGAGCGTGCCGCGATCGGACGAGGTCTTCACCCCGTTCACGACGGTGCTACTCGCGCTCTGGATCATCGCGCTGCTGGTCGGTTTCGTGTTGTACAGCCGGCCAGGCATCATGTGGGCACGTCGACTGCTCCGCGTGCGGACCGCGCGTCGCTGGGGCGCGATCCTGCTGTGGATCGGCTCGCTCGGCATCTTTTTCTTCACGGTAGGTTGGTTGCAAATCAACCCGTTCACCCTCGGCACGCGCATCTGGCTCTACCTGACGGCGCTGGCGCTGGTCATCGCAGTCGTGCTGATTGCTGTGGATATCCGCATTGAGTCACGAGTGCTCACGCGGGAACAGGCCGAGCACCGGGAGGCGGTCGCGCGCGGCGTGCACATGCGTCGCCCGCCGAAGCTCAGCCGAACCCGCAAGCGGTGATATCACCAACCACCGTAGCGGCGACGTGACCGTTCACCCACCTGCCCTTGGATCCACGGGTCGCAGCGGTC
>CBFGRG010000409.1:0-3653 GCA_965651105.1 uncultured bacterium
AGCCGAGGAACGATATCACCACGTCTGCCAGATCGCGGTCGGGCACGAGCGGGCAGGCGGATTATGAACGCCCATTGACGCTCCCGAACCAGGCAGGCAGGTGCATGACCCACGCTGACTTCCACCTTGCAGAATTGAACATCGCGCGCCTGCGAGCGCCGCTTGACGCCCCCGAGCTCAAGGAATTTGTCGACTTTCTGGATCCGGTCAACCGGTTCGCGGAAGAAAGCCCGGGCTTCGTCTGGCGGCTTGTCGGTGACGACGGGCAATCTTCATCCTACCTGCCACCTGCGTTCGACGACCCCATGGTGATCACCAACCTGTCGGTCTGGACGAGCCTCGCGTCACTCCGGGAATTCATGTACGGCACCGTACACAGGTATTTCCTGCAAAGCCGGCGCAAGTGGTTCGAGCGCATGACGCAACCGCATGTCGTGCTGTGGTGGCTTCCCGCCGGCGAGCTGCCAACGCTCGACGACGCGAAGAGCCGGCTGCAGCTCCTGGAGGATCGGGGCTCCACCTCGGCAGCATTCACATTGGAGAATCCCTACGATGCCGATGGGATGCCGCTGTCACGCAAACCCGGCTCGCACGAGCGCAGCGAGCCGGCATGATCCCGGATCACCGGTCACGCGGGTGATCGGCGAGCACCGCGTCGATTGTCTGCAGCGCCCACGCCGCTTCGGGCGCGTTGGTTTCGGACTGTCCAGCCGCCGTAATGAGCGCCTTCCACAGCGCCCACGCCCGGCCGCGCGCCCAGGTGCCGGCGTCGAAGGGCAGGGCCGCGCGGAACGCCCGGCGGCTCTCGCCCTCCAGGAAGGTCCAGGCGATCACGAGGTCACAGGCTGGATCGCCGACGCCGGACGAGCCGAAGTCGATCACGGCGCTCAGACGACCATCTTCGACCAGCAGGTTGCCGACGGCGACGTCGCCGTGCACCCAGACGGGCTCGCGGTCCCATCTCGACGCGAGAGCGGCCTCCCACACCTCGGTCGCGGCCCCTGCGTCGACCCGGCCGGCGAGCGCGGTGATCGCTGCCCGGGTTTCGCCGTCGTAGACCTCCAGCGGCCCGCCACGCCAGAAGTTGTGCGGCCCCGCCTCCGGCCCGCCGGTGGCGTCGATCCGGTAAAGCGCACCGAGGAACCCGGCGAGGTCGGTGGCGAAGCGCGTCATGTCAGCGATCGGCGCGGTCGCGGCGGGCTCACCATCGAGCCAGCGGTAGATCGACCACGGCCACGGGTATTCAACGGCCGGCTTCCCCATCGCGAGCGGCACCGGAATGGGAAGCGGAAGCTGGGGAGCGAGCCGAGGCAGCCACCGCTGCTCCTTTTCGACCTGCGCGGCGTATCCAGCCGCGCTCGGCAATCGCACGAGCATCTCGTCGCCGAGGTGGAAGGTCCGATTGTCCCAGCCGCTGAGCGCGACCGGCCGGATCGGCAGGCCCGCCCACTGCGGGAACTGGTCGGCAATCAGGCGCTGGACGAGCGCGACATCGATCGCGTCGCGCTCGAGAGGCATATCAGCGTCGGTCATCCGTTCGATCTCCAGCGGTCGAGCGGCGCATGAGCGGGATGATCGTCGCGGCGGCGCCAACGTGCATCAGCGCGAGGACCACCTTCGAGGAGGTCCCCACCCCGCTGCCGAACGGGCCGAACAACGAGAGCAGGAAGACGACCACGGCGATCGCGGTCCAGATCGTCTTCGCGTTCGCGGTCACGCGCTCCAGCAGCGCGAGCAGCCCCCAGGCGACCAGTCCGGCGAGCGCCGTCACGACAATTACCTGGGCAATTCCGATCGTCTGCTCGTCGTCACCGACGGTCGCCACCGGCCAGTCGCCGGTGATGACACGTCCGAGGAGCAGGATGATGACGTTGAGGACGATGGCGTCGACGATCGCCATCGCGCGCATCTTCCACGGCGCGTCCAACGCCGCGTCGATGCGGCCGGGGAGCTGGGAGATCGAGGTACTCATCAGCGGTTCCTCCTGTCTTGTGTCGAAGCGATGTCGATGAGGTCCCGGGAACAGTCGCGAGAAATCGGGCGAATCGATAGATGAGGGTGTCGTAGTACCGGGCCGCGACGCATGGCCGGGACAGGGCCGGCACTACGGGTGCGTGTCCCCAGGCGTCGCCGGGGTTCCGGATCAGGTTGAGGCATCGGGCTGGTCGGGATCGAAGCTGAGGTTGTAGCCCATCAGCATCGGCCAGAGGCCGGCACGGCCGTAGTAGACGTTGGTGACGACCTGCATCAGCAGCAACATGGCGATGAACATGGCGGTCTGCAGCGCGACGACCGCGTTGATCGGCATGGTGTAGGCGATCGCGACCCGAAGCACCGCCTCGATCAGGACCGCGATGCCCCACATCACCGTGGCCACGCGCCAGATGTGCCGGAAGCGTGGCTCGCGCCGCCAGAGGGTCTCCCACGAAGGACCACCGGTCAGGCCCCAGCGACGCCCCCACCATCCCTCCAGCAGCGGCTTCGTGAACTGGTAGGCCAGCGGCCGCGCCGCCCGGAGGCTGCCGAAGAACCAGAGTCCGACCATCGCCGTCAGCAGGCTCTCCTTCGCCAGCAGGAAACGGTCGCTGCCGGTGATCAGCGCGATCCCGAAGGCGGCGAGCGAGAGCGCAAGCATGTAGGGGGCGAAGCGCTGCCCGCCGGAACCGCGCCGGTACGAGACCAGCGCCGTCACCGCCGAAACGGCGGCGGATCCCAGCAGCGCGAGGTAGAGCCCCGTGCCCGCCCAGATCATGACGTAGAAGAGCACTGTCGGCACGATCAGGTCGAACGCGAACCAGAGCAGCCCCGGGCGCAGCCAGCGGGGTCGCCTTGAGGCGGTCGCGGGAGGATTGATGGTCGCTTGCATGGGAATCATCCCTGCTTGCGGGTCGCCAGCGTGAAGAGCTCGACGAGCTCGCGAGCGTAATGGTCGAGATCGAGGTCGGGGTCGGCCGCCTGGACGAGCGGGATGCCATCCAGCGAGCGCTGGATCGTGGTCGCCATCACTCGGAGGTCGAAGTCGCGGAAGACGCCCTCGTCCTGCCCCCAGCGGAGGATGTCGATCAGCTCCGAGGTCGCTTCCTGTTCCGATGTGCCGTCGTACTCCACGCCACCGTGCATGACGACGCCGAGCATCGCCGGCAGGGCGTGGGGATCGACCTTCATGAAGCCGGTCAGCCCCTCGATGTAGGCCACAAGCGCCTCTTGCGGTCCGGGAACGCCGGCCATCGCCTCACCCATGTGACGGCCGAGCCGGTTATAGATCTCCTCCACGACCGCCCGGTCGAGGTTCTTACGGGTTTTGAAATGGTAGGAGATCAGCCCGGTGCTGCTCAGCCCGGCGCGCTTGGCGATCCGGGCGAAGGACGCCCTGGCGTAGCCGTCCTCGGCGATGACGTCGATGGCAGCGGCAACGATCTGTGCCCGACGAGCCTGTTCAATGAAGGTGGGTTGCCCGCGACGGGCACCGGTCGCTGCTTGCATGAGCAGATATTAGCACACGTGAGCAAGATGTCAAGTGTCGTTCGTCGTGCCGCCTCCGTGGCGGCGACATTGATTGGGCACAACGCAAGAGGGGAGGAGACAAGCTCCGCCCCTACGACTGTTCCGGAGCCTGCCGGCCCAAATAGCGCCTGCGAAATAGCGACCAACCA
>CBFGRG010000410.1:0-3616 GCA_965651105.1 uncultured bacterium
ATGCCAGCCGATGAAGCCGCTTTCTATGAACTGCCGTTCGAGTATGTACGGGAGCATGTGAAGCCCAAGCGTGACCAGAATCGTCGCCAGTCGTATCGGGAACGGTGGTGGCTTCACGCCGAGCCACGCCCACGCTTACGAGAACGGCTGGCCGGCCTGCGACGGTTCTTGGTGACCCCGACTGTCGCATCGTACCGGCTCTTCAAGTGGCTTGATGCCGGCACTATACCGGATCAGCAGCTCATCGCATTCGCTCGGGAGGATGACTACTTCTTCGGGGTGCTGCACAGCCGGGCGCACGAGGTCTGGTCGCTGCGGATGGGGACGTGGCTCGGCAAGGGTAACGACCCCCGCTACACCCCGACGACCACCTTCGAGACCTTCCCCCTGCCGTGGCCGCCGGGTCAGGAGCCGGTCGACGACCCCCGCGTCCGGGCCATCGCCGAGGCGGCGAAGGAGCTCGACCGCCTCCGCGAGGCCTGGCTCAACCCGCCCGACGCGACCGAGGCCGAGCTGAAGAAGCGCACCCTGACCAACCTCTACAACGCCCGCCCGACGTGGCTCGCCAACGCCCACGCGCGGCTCGACCGCGCCGTCTGGGACGCCTACGGCTGGCCGGCGGAGGAGGTCCCCGCCGAGGTCGAGGAGGACGTCATCCTCTCCCGCCTGCTGGCCCTCAACGGCGAGCGGGCGGGGCGGTGACGGGGCGCCGTTATGGACACGTCGCGCAGGGGAGGTTCGGTCGAGCCTACAGCACCAGCTCCGCCGACCGATACCACGCGGCCTCGCCGAATGCCATCGATTTGAGCACCACGTCGATATCGACCTGATGCGACAGCAGCGAGAGCGCGAACACCAGGATCTTCCCGGAGCTGTCCTGGCCCAGGGCGTTCGAGACCAGCAGCTGCGCCTGCCGCTCGGTGAGCTCGTACTGCAGGGCGTACCGCTGCGCCAAATTCCCGATCTGCGCCGAGTTCATCGTGACACCTTCTTCACGGACACCAGGCGCTGCCGGCACGTTGTCTTGACGGGAGAACCCTCGGTGATCTGCATGCAGTGTATCGCACCCGGCGCGCGGTACCGCGACGTGACTGGACGGGCACTGACCTGCTAGGCGACGATACGACCTTCGACAGCTTCCGCCGCGCTCAGCTTGAGATGCAGGCTGCCCCCCTCGAAACGGTCCACATCGATGAGATTCAGCGCGTAGACGGGATCTTCCCGACGGATGTCCTCGACCAGCAGCTCGTAGTTGTCGGCATGGGTCACCGCGCCGAGGTACTTGCCATCGGCGGTGACCACTGCCAGCCCGAGCGGCGGTCCCCATATGCCGTCCATCTCGATCAGGATCATACCGGCGTGCCTTTCGATAGCGTGGCGGTGCAGGTGGGCAACCGGCCAGGTGGGTCGGATGTCGCCGTCGATTCGCGATCGACCTTGGTGTGCGTCAGTCACCCCAGGGCGGGCGGTCCGGCGCCTGACGGGTGCGTTGTCGTGCGAGCCTGGCCGTATCCCGGGCGCGGTCCACGTCGCTCTTGCCGCTCAGCCGGTCGGTTTCCCGCTCGCCCGGATCGTCGCTGATCGCGTCGATCACACTGCCACCGCTCGCGCCTGTATCACTGCGGCGCATGATGACGAATTCCAGTGCCACGATGATCGCCAGGGCCGCCAGGACGATCCACCACCACTCCGACATTGCTCACCTCCTCTCGTCGCTTCCGTGCCGATGAAGCCTGAGTCGTTGAGCTCCTGTAGCTGGATGGTCATCTGGGCCTCGCCATGGCGATGACCATGCCGGAAGTGAAGATGCGTCAGCTCATGCGGGATGCTCCCTGGCGTTGGTACAGCGCATCGTGGGCGGGATGCCGAAACGATCTCGCTGCGGCAGGCAGTTTCGCGCGCGCCATGGTGATGTGCGCCGACCACGAAAGGCCCTGAACCCTCGGTCCGGGCGATACTCCTGCCCCCCAGGGAAATGGCCGCCAGCAGGGGGAACGAATGTGGGCTGGGCCACGGCAATCACTATACAGCATTCAGGGAATGTCCCCAGCCGTTTGGTACAACGTCATCTCCCCGCGGCCAGGCCCGTATTCGGCAAGGGATGTTCACGTCCAGAAGCTCAACCGGCTGGATGATCGGCTCCTCCTGGGCGGCAGGCCGGCGGATCACCAAAGACCTCGCCCTGTCTCCGATGAACACAGCGCGGTCATCACATGTGATAAGGTGCACACAAGTTCCCGGTGAATCATTTTCACTATTGCTGCTCCTCCGGTTTGCGTGTGAAGCAGAAGAGGGTGTCGTGATGCAGCCAACGCGCCTCGTCTCGATGGGATACACGGCGTATTGGTGGGTCATGCGCTATCGGGCCTGGCTGCTGATCTTCGTCCTCGTCGTCGTTGGCGCGGTGCTGGGCTCGACCATGGGAGCGGATTAGCACGGGACAACCCGCGGAAGGCGCCCTCTCGCCGCGTTCGTGTCCCGGTTCCCGGCCGCTCGCTCCGGGCACCCAGGGGCCTGCAACCCATCAGGCCGTGCACGACAGAAGTGATCCCACGGAGGTCCATGCGACGCGAGCTGCCGACCACATGACCGTTATCACCATTGCGTTCGACAGATACCCCAGGAGACACATCATGCGAAACGTCAGCGGAACCGTCGAGTCGATCGTCAGCAGCGCGCGCCGGCTGGTCGGAATGAATGCATCTGCGGATTCCTCTCGAGAGGCATTCTCGCAGGAGTTTGGCACGTACCCGCCGTACAAGGAGGCGTCGAAAGCCGATCGCGAGGCGTTCATGCTCGACGTGGTGCGGCCAGTGCTGATCCAGCGCGCCCAGGCGGTACGGGACGGCGGCCCGGCGGCCGGCGAGGCATTCGGTCGAGCCCACCGCGTGGCCACCAACATGGGGCTGGCCGTGAGAGGGCAAACCTACCGCGACTATCTCGATCACCAGGAATAACCCGCTTCAGCATGCGCACACAGCGTCTCGGAATATGGAACGATCTGGAAGGAACCCGCCTATGTCGGATTGGTGGTGGTATGCGCTGGTGATCGTCGTGATCCTCGCCGTGGCTCTCGTGGTGTATGCGCGCGCGCGTCGCGCGGGTACGCCCGCTGGGCAGGGTGACGATAGCTCGCGGGACTACAGGGGTGAGCGCGAGACGAATCGAACGAGTGGCATGAGCGACGAGGATCGCGAGTGGGAAGCGGCCAGCCTCGAACGCAACCGGCAAGCTCAGGAACAGGATCGGACACCGCCTCCGGCCAGGTGATCCGGCGGTTGGCATGGTGCCCCGTCACCGTCAGGCAAGAGAGGCGGCAGCGTCCATCGTGTATGCCGGGAACGCCGTGAGCGTCGCGCCGGACATCGAACGAGACAGGTCGACGAGACAATGCAGCAATGGGAATACGCCGTCCTCACCATGGATGCAGGCGGAAACATGTTTTGGGTCGGTTTTTCCGCGCCGATCGAGGTCGAAACGTCGGACTATCCATTGAGGGACTTCGGCGCCATCCTCGGAGAGCTCGGGGCAAGAGGCTGGGAGCTGGTCAGCGTGGCGCAAAGCGCGAACCAGACGGGTGGGCTTGACGAGAAGCTCTACTTCAAGCGCCCGCATG
>CBFGRG010000411.1:0-3612 GCA_965651105.1 uncultured bacterium
CGAAGGATCTCTGGCGCTCGGGACACGTACTTCGGCAGGAAAGAGATCCTTCGACGCCACGCCCTGCGGGCGTTCCGCTCAGGATGACAAGAGTGCAATGGTGCCTACTATCGAACCTCGGTGCTCGCGCCGGGTGCGCGGATTCGTGAGGGAGCGGCCGCGACGGTCACCCGGAGAACAAATCCGGGTCTACAGGCGTTGGTGCCATGATTCGTGAGGCAACGGCCGCGACGGTGCGTCAGGACCCGGCCCCGGAGGAGGCGAGGTCCTGCTGGGTGGCATCGGCGATGTACGTCTGGTAAATCGCCCTGGTGACCGGTGCGGCGTACTGCACACCCTCCCCGACCTGCTCGAACATCACCACTGACGCGATCGTCGCCTCCTCGCCGGCGGGACCGTAGGCGGCGAACCACGAGTGCGGCGGCGGCGGGTTGTCCTGCGGGCCGTTCTGGGCGGTGCCGGTCTTGCCGGCGATCGGCCACCCGAAGTCGCCGAAGATGCGCGACGATCCAACGCCACCGTCGTTGCTGGTCTGGTCGCGCAGCGCGCCCTGGAGCATCGCGATCTGATCGTCGGTCAGGGGCAGCTCGTGAATCACCTGCCGCTGGCCGATCTGCTCCACCTTGTCCGTGCCTGGCAACAGCGCCTTGTCGACGAGGTACGGCTGCAACAGCTCGCCACCGTTGGCGATTGCCGCGTAGGCGTTGGCCATCTGCAGCGGGCTCGCAAGCAGATACCCCTGCCCGATCGAGAGGTTGACATTGTCGCCGGTGGCCCAGCCGTCGCCGATGTTCTCCCGCTTCCAGCTCGGATCCGGAACCACGCCCGAGGCTTCCGGGAAGTAGGCGACGCCGGTGGGCGAGCCGAGCCCGAACGCCTTGGTCATGTCGGGCAGCAGGTTGGGATCTTCGTCGTCGAGCTTGTGGCCGATCTGGTAGAAGACCGTGTTGCACGACCGCACGAGACCGGTGTGCAACGTCAGCTGTCCCTGCGCACTGAGGCCGTTTTCGACCACCCAGTCGTTCCAGGTGACGTCGCCGATGGTGTACGACGCCGGGCATTCGATCGGGGTATCGCCGGTGTAACCGAGGTTGGCCATGGCGGCGGCGGTGGTGATCACCTTGAAGATCGAGCCGGCCGGGTAGGTCGCGCTGGCGGCGCGGTTGAGCAGCGGGGTGAGCGTGGGATCGTTGATTCGCTCCAGCTCGTCATCGTTGAAGTTGCCGGTGACGAAGCTGTTCGGGTCGAACGTTGGATGGCTCACCATCGCGAGAATGGCGCCGGTGCGGGGGTCGATCACGACGGCGGAGCCACGCTCATCTCCGGGCTTGGCCTCAACATCGCCACCGGGCACGCTGGCAAGGGTATCGACATCGCCGACGGCCTCATCGACAGTCCTCTGGAAATCGATGTCGATCGTGATTTGAATGTCGAGCGGCGCCACCCCCTCGGATTCGGCGATGATCTCGCGCGCCTGGCGCGTCTCGCACTCAACCACGAGGAGCTTGCCGCCTGGCTTGCCGGCAAGAATCTCGTTGGCACCACGCTCGAGGCCGGAGCGGCCGACCATCTCGCCGGGCTGGATCGAACCGGTCTCGTCGCCGAGGACATCTTCTTCCAGCGCCGGGCTGACATAGCCGGTGACGTGGGCGAAGAGCGGCCCGTGCGGGTAGACGCGGGCGAATGAGCGCTGGACCTGCACGCCACCCAGATCCTTGACCTGGTTGATGAGGTCGATCGCCTGGTCGGCGGGCAGGTTCTTGATCGGTATGACCCAGCTCGGGTCGATGCCCTCTGCCTGGTAAATTTCACGAATGTCGTTCGGATTCATGTCGATGATCGCGCCAAGCTGATCGATGATGGAGTCATCGGCGATATCGCCCGGCACAATGCCGACCTGCGCCACCTCGGCGTCCTCGGCGAGCACCTCGCCATCAGCGTCGAGGATGCGGCCGCGCTGTGTGGGCTTGCCCTCCCAATCGACACAACCCGTCTCCCCAAGCTGGGAGAAGATCAGCGCCGGCGTCCATGTGACCCGCCACTCCCTGCCTTCCTCGATCAAGGGCAGCGCGCCCTCCTGGCTGAACTCGCCGAGATAGCTCGACTCGAAGGTCACCTGGTACGGGAACACGCCATCGGGGTTGGCCTCGCCGATCACCGATGCGGAAAGGGACTTGATGCCAGCCTCGGCATGGATCGATTCGTAGCGGTTGACGAACTCCTCCTCGGTCACCACCGTGCGAGTGGTGTCGCTGGTGAGGCGGTACATCCCGACGAAGTCGCCTCGCTCCCAGCTCGAGAACCAGGCGTCGATGGTGCGAATCGGCGCGTCGGGATCGGGCGCCGGCTCGGTGGGCGCTGGCGTCGGCGTGGCGGCCACCGTCGGGGTATCGGCGACGGCGGTCTGCTGGATCTCGGCGACGAGGCCGTTGACGTCATCATCGGTGAAGGGCGCGGTGCTGGCGGCGACGCCGGCGAAGGCGGCGATTGCGATGACGACGAACAACCCGGCGATCCATGGCCATTTCGGGCGATGGCGCGGTGCGGCGTAGGGAGAGTGAGCCATGCGTATGGGTGCCTGCCTGGCGAGGTCGAATCGAGCGCGACGCGCGCGGACGAATACCGGTCAATGGTACACAACTCCGCCCACGCTGTTCGTTCGGACACAGCACCCGAGACAAACACGACGAAGGCCCGTGCGGGCGCACGAGCCTTCGTTCCTTCTGTGTTCACTGTCCGGCCAGGCACAACGTCCGGCCCGGAAACAGGCGATTAGCTGGCCTTGGCCGCCTGGACGTCGATGCTGAGCTTGACCTCGTCGCTGACGAGCACGCCGCCGCTCTCCAGCGCCTGGTTCCAGTTGAGGCCGAAGTCCTTGCGGTTGAACTTGCCCTTGGCCTCGAAGCCGATGACCTCGACACCCCACGGGTTGACGCCGGTGCCCTCGAGCTCGGCCTTGAGCGTGATCGGCCGGGTGACATCCTTGATCGTGAGCTCACCGTGAATCGTGAACTCGTCGGCATCGCCTTCGACGCTGGTGCTGCGGAAAGTCGCCTGCGGGAACTTCTCGACATCGAAGAAGTCGGCGCTGCGCAGGTGCGCGTCGCGGTCCGCGGTGTTGGTGGTGATGCTGGCGGTGTTGATGGTGACCTCGACGCGGGAGTTCTCCACATTCTGCGGGTCGTACTCAATGGTGCCGCTGAAATCCTCGAAGCGGCCCTTCGCCGTGGTGAACATCATGTGCTTGACCGAAAACTCAAGCACGGAGTGCGCGGCATCAATATTCCAGGTCGTCGTCTTGGCAGCTGTATCGGTCATCAAATCCACTCCCTCGTGAGATGTTTGGTGCGGTGGTGGGCGAGCCATCCTCGCCCCGTCTGTTTACTACTATACGTTTAGCACTAAACCTTTGTCAAGGGGTCCGGTGGTGCAATTTTGGATATTGGCCAATATTCGTCGTGACAGCCATATCGGAGGTCTGGCATCTCGCCCACGAACCTGACCGCAGGGGATATCGCTGAGAAGCCGCGCCTGGTCCGCTGCGTGCCGTGGCACCGCCGAACGGCGGATGCGCGGGCAAAGCCTGCACCGTAGGGGAGGGCCTTGTGCCCT
>CBFGRG010000412.1:0-3606 GCA_965651105.1 uncultured bacterium
GGGAGCTGATCGATGCCTCGGTCGCGGAGGCGCGCAGCCGGGACGAGTGACGGACGCCGCCGCGCGGGTCGGCGTGGTTGACAGGGGCTCCTCCTGTCCGATCCGGTAGAATTGACGCATTGGCAATTCCCGCCGTCGAGGAGCGCCCCGTGGACGACCAGGTCATCGAGCGAACCGACACCCCTCCCGCCGAGCCGCCAGCACCCGCTGGCGATGAGGTGCTGGCGACCGCGGTCGTCCACCCCGGCTCGGTTACCTTCCCGCGGCTGCTGGCGGCACTGCGCGAGGCGCGGGCGTGGTCGAAGGCGGACCTCGCCAAGCGCGCCGACCTCGACCCCAGCACGATCACCCGGCTCGAACAGGGTAGCCGCAAGCCCGACCGGGAGACCGTGGTGCAGCTCGCCGAGGCGATGGCGCTGCCGGTGGCTGATCGTGACCGTCTGCTGGCGGCGGGCGGGTACCGCTCCGACACCTGGGATGATCCGGAGCTGATCGAGCTCGCGGCGCTGCTCGCCGATCCGGCCATCGCGCCGCCGGTGCGGCAGGATATCCGCACCATGCTCCGCGTCGCCATCTCCCACGGCCGCCTGGCCCGCGCCGGCCTCACGCCGGATTCTGAAACGCGATCCCGTGCCTCCGTTGGCGGATGATCGACCTCCGGCGCACTCGAAAAGGTGATCAAGTTCAGGTATTTGCGCCAGTGCTCACCGCGGTACAGCGACTTGCCGATGAAGACGGGCTGATCCCGGGACACGAGGCGGATCGTCTCGAAATCATCGCGAACCAGCGGATACAGCAGGTCGGCCTCGGTGCCGTCAGCCAGGGTTCCCCGGACGACATACCAATCCGTCGATGTGCGTAGGGCGGGGCGAACACGCTCCGTATTCCGTGCGAGGCCAGTACCCGTCCGATTGGCGACACGGCAGATACCGGTCCGGCGCAACAGTGTGAGTGGTGCATGTGCGCAGGACGGGAATATGCAAGAATCCACACGCAACGGATGACGGGTACCTCGATGGAGACGCGTGGTGGGGATGTTGAGACGGGAGGACGGCACGGAATTGTCGCAGCCCGGTGGGGTGCGCTGGAGCTCGTGGGGCGCTGCGGGAGTTGACGCGGTGCGCTCGGTGGCGCGGAGCGAGCGCCTCGCGGCGGTGTTCGGGGCCGACCTGCGCGCCCTCGCGGCGCTGCGCATCGTGCTGGCGCTGGTGGTGCTGATCGATGTTGCCGGACGTGCCGGAAACCTCAGTGCTCACTATACCGACGGTGGCGTTCTTTCGCGCCGGTTGCTGCTCGCGGATCTCAATCCCTGGCGCTGGTCAGTGATGCTCGCCAATGGCACTGCCGTGTTCGGGGCGATCGTCTTCCTCGTCACGGCCGCTGCCGCGGTGGCGATGATGGTCGGTTATCGAACCCGGCTCGCCACGGTGATCGTCTGGGCGCTGGTTGTCTCGATCCAGGTGCGCAACCCGATGCTGCTCAGCGGTGCCGATACGCTCCTGCGCGTGCTGCTCTTCTGGTCCATGCTGCTCCCCCTCGGCGCGTGGTGGTCGGTGGACCGGCGGCGCCTGGGCCGGCCCGCGCCGCGTTCGATGCAGGTGCTCTCGTTCGCCACTGCCGGGCTGCTGCTGCAAATCGCCTTCATGTACTGGTTCACCGCCATCCTCAAGTCGGGCGACGAGTGGCGCGGGTCCGGTACCGCCCTGCAATACGCGTTCGGCGCTCGCCATGTGACGCGTGACCTGGGCGAGTACCTGTTCCAATTCGACGGTCTGCTGAAGGTGCTGACCCACGTCAGTCTCTGGTTGGAGTTCGTCGCGCCGGTGCTGCTTTTCCTGCCAATCTTTACCGGTCCGGTGCGGACCTTCGCCGCGTTTTCCATCATGGCGTTCCAGCTCGGCATTATGCTGACCTTCGACATCGGCATCTTTCCGTGGACCAGCAGCTTGTGCATGGTGTGCTTCCTGCCCGCCTGGTTCTGGGATCGCGTCCTGCCCCAGGCTCAGGAGATTGGCCAGCGGTTGCGGGACGCAGTCGCAGGAACCAGTCTGGTTCGCCTGAGCGCGCCACGCGTTCGGGAGGTTGCCGCTGGAATCCTGGAACGATACCGCGAGCCCGTGACCGTGGAGACGGACGGCGGGATGGACGGCTCCGGGAGGGTGTTCCGAACGAGCCCGCTGATCAATGGCTTCGCCGCCTTTTGCCTGGTGTTCATATTGGGCTGGAACATCGCTGGCGTCTCGGACTATCGCATGCCCGATCACTCCAGCAAGGTTGCGTTCGGGCTGGGCATCTATCAGCACTGGAATATGTTCGCGCCGCGCCCGACCCGCTCCACCATCTGGTATGTCTACAACGGCACGCTCGCCGACGGGACCGAGGTTGATGTGTTGCCGACAATCCTTCGAGGTGACCTGAACCAGGTGCAGCTCCTGAGCTGGGACGAGCCGGAGGATATCTCGGGTGGGTTGTACGGCGACAAGTACTGGCGCAAGTATCTCGACGCTATCGCGTCCGGGAGTCGTGATGAGCGATTGGCGTTCGGCGGGTACATCTGCCGCACCTGGAATGGCCACTACGGTGGTGGTGTTGCGCTGGAGCGGGTCGAGATTGTGCGGATGGTGCGCCCGACCTCGCTCGACGGCGACCAGAATCCGGTTCGCCGGAACGTGATTTACGAATTCACCTGCACCTGAAACGTCCTCACTGCGATTCCGCTGACGGGCCGAACGCGAGGTCGCTCGCCGGCGGCCCTCGCCAGCTCGTTGTGTGCGGATCTCGTTATGTATCCTGAATATTGTCCCTGTAGGCCGTCATACGCACCGGTAAGTGCCATTCCCGGCGCATACAGTAAGTCGTCTGACAAAATAACGGCGTCAATTCGAAAACTGGCGGCGAAAATCCCTTCCCCTTGCCTCGCAACCCTGCTAGCATCGAAGTAAGCGCCACGTATTCATCAATGAGTGATTGTTGCCCGGAATATTGCGTAGTGGCGGCGCAATCCGGAACATGGGTGTTGGCGGGAGGAAGTCCATGATGAGGAAGAAGAGAGGACCGGGTACGACTGTGCCCCCGTTGTTGCGGGTGCTCATGGTCGTTGGGGTGGCGCTGAGCCTGTTTGGCTCCGCCGCCATGACCACCGTCGCCGCGCCGGGGATCGACCGTGGCGGTCCGCAGGAACGTTTGCAGGGGGTGGGCGTCGATGTCAACCTCTGCACCACGCTGTTCAACGACGGTTTGCTCACCGTCGATGGATTCGTCAAGGCGGATGTCAGCCCGGTACAGCTTGCAAGAGCGCTCGTGAGACTTGACCTCGCTTCTTTGGTTGACGCTACGGCGCTCGTGACTGTGCTTGTGGGTGGCGGATGCGAGGGTCTGGTCGATGATGGAGATACCACCGACACCACGGACACGACAGATGTAATCGACGCAACTGACGCGTCGGACGCATCCGACGCTACGGACGCAACTGACACGACGGACGCGACCGACGACACCACGGATGCGACCGACGCTGGCGATGCCGGTGATGCCGACGACGCAGACGATGCCGACGATGCCGGTGATGCCGGTGACGCCGGTGATGCCGACGATGCCGACGATGCC
>CBFGRG010000413.1:0-3569 GCA_965651105.1 uncultured bacterium
TGATACGGAATGCGGCTCATCAGCGCGGCACTTCGGCGTGCTTCCCGAATCCAGAATGACGCTATGTGCCTGGTGGGCGGACGGCGGCGAGGTCGCTGGTGCTCGCTCCGCTTTCGTCCATCGGCTCGATCCGGACCGGCTCGTCGTCATCGTCGTCGTCATCCGAGCCTGAGCTCGATTCGAACGATCCGGACGACGAGTCGTCGTCATCGTCATCGTCGCCCGACCACGTTCGGCCGGTCGCCATCGCCTCGTATTCGCGGATGCTGTTCTGGGCACCCGACATCCAGCGGACATCGCCAGCGCGCATCTGATCTCTCGCGTTCTCAAGCTCTTCCTGCTGGTACTCGGTCAGCTCGCCGCACGGGTTCTGCGGTTCCTCGCCACGGACCAGCCAGTCGGTGCGGTCTCGTCCGGAGGTCGGTGCGTTGCCCGTGACGGCGCAGACCTCGCCCTCGTAAACATCATCCGGCACCGGGAACTCCTCCGGCATCGGCTGGCCGTCGGGACCGTACAGCAACTGGGAGAATTCGCTGTCGTTGTGCAGCAGGTTCATCATGTCCTGCCAGATCGGGCCGGCGGCCTGGATACCGTCGATCTCCTGGAGCGAGTCGGGCGGGTTGGTGTCGCCGCTGCGGCCAACCCACACGCCGACGACGACGTCGGTCGTGTAGCCCATTGTCCAGAGATCCTTCCAGTTCTCCGTCGTGCCGGATTTCGCCGCGGTCGGTCGGCCGAGCTGGCGTGCGGTATCGGTGAACAGGTTGTTGTCGCCGAAGACCATCGAGCGGGCGTCGGTGTCACTCAGGATGCTGGTGACCTGGTAGGCGTGGCCCGGAACGAGCGCCTGCTCGCTGTCCTCATCCAGCGCTTCCTCGTTCAGCTCGAAGAGCACATTGCCCTGGCTATCGGTGATGTTGATGATCGGGTGGGCCGGCACGTAGGTGCCGTTGTTGGCCAGGGTCGCGAAGGCGTTCGTGTGTTCGAGCAGCTCGACCTCGCCCGAGCCGAGGCCGATCGAGAGCCCGTAGAAGCTCGGATCCTCCCGCATGCTGTCCTTGAGACCCATCCTCTCGGCGACCTGCATGACCCCGGTGACGCCGGCATACTCAGCCGCCTTGACCGCCGGGATGTTCAACGAGTTGGCGAGCGCCTCGCGAACCGTGACCGCGCCGTAGAAGCTTTTTGTGTAGTTCTGCGGCTCGTAGGGCTCCTCCTGGCCGGGTGAATCCCAGACGGTCGGGACGTCGAGAACCACCGTTGCCGGGTTCCACCCCTCCTCGAAGGCGGCAGCGTAGACGATTGGCTTGATCGATGACCCTGGCTGGATCAGGCTGGTGGCATAGTTGACCTGTCCGGCGATAAGCGCGTTGTTGAAATCGGCCGAGCCGACCATTGCCAGCACCTCGCCGCTCCATGGCACCATCACCACCATCGCGCCGTTGTTGCGCTGGTAGGCCTCCATGTCGCGCACGCCGGCGGCGACGATCTGCTCGGCTTGCTGCTGCAGGTCGAGGTCGATCGAGGTCGTGATTTCCAGGCCGCCGTAGAGGGCATCCTCGCCGAAGTTCTCGACGATGTAGTTCCGCACGTACTCGGTGAAGTGCGGCGCGTTCTGGACGGCGCCGGAGCGGCCCTGCACGATATCGAGCGGCTGGTTGAACGCCTCGTTGGCTTCCGCCCGGGAGATGTAGTTGTACTTGACCATCTGGTCGAGCACGTAGCGCTGTCGCTGTTTGGCGAGCGGGAAGTTGTCCTCCACCGATGGGTCATAGGAGCTTGGCGCCTGGGGCAACCCGGCCAGCATCGAGGCCTCGGCCAGCGTCAGCTCCGACGCATGCTTGTTGAAATAGGTCTGCGCCGCCGCCTCGATCCCATACGAGCGATTGCCGTAGTAGATCTGGTTGACGTACATCGTCAGGATGTCGGTTTTCGAGTATTGCTGATTGAGCGCGACCGCGGCCATCGCCTCGCGCACCTTGCGGCTGTAGGAGATGTCGAAACGGTTGATCTGGTCGGGGTAGAGCGCGCCGACGAGTTGCTGCGTGATCGTCGAGGCGCCGGATGAGCCGGAACCGCTGACGTTGATCACGACGGCGCGGGCGATGCCGACGGGATCGACGCCGTAGTTCGTCCAGAAGGTCGAATCCTCGGCCGCTACCGTGGCGTCGACGAGGTAGGGGGAGATCTGCTCGTACCCGACGAAGGTGCGCCACCCGTAATCAGGGTTGTCGACCTCCTGCAGCAGCTCGCCGTCGCGGTCGTAGATGCGAGTCGTCTGGAAGGTATCGACGGTGATCGCGCCAGCACTGGCGAGGTCGACTTCCTCGGTAACGTTGCGATAGGCGGCCATGGTGCCGGCGATGCCAACGACCGACGTGATGACGGTGAAGACGAGGAAGACCCCGGCCATGAACAGCCCGATCGCGCCGAGCGCGATCGCAAGGCGCGGGATGGTGATGAGCCCCCCCTTGCCCTTCGTGCCGCCGCGCGTGCCGATCAGGTTGGGTGGCAGCTTGCGGTGATGCTGGCCGCGGCGGCTGTTGCCGTAGCGTGCCAGCCGCCGGCGCGCGGCGGGATGTCGCAGGTTGGAGCGGGTGATGCGTCCGTTCGCCATGCGTCCTCCGGAAAGTTGTGGGGCGAAGCGATGATGCGGGAGAACGGTGGAGTGTTGCCTGTCACAACGCGTCGGCCGGCCCGGCAGTTTCGCCTGACGCGGCACCGGACAATGGTACCAGAGCGCTCGATTGGGTCGCGCCGCGTGGTACGGTCATGCGCGAGGGTGAGCGCCCACGGGGCGCTCGATGTCAACAGGTACCGCGCCGAACGGTACCGACCTTCTCGCGGCGCGGTCAGATGATGGTGGAAGGGAATCGAGCCCGCATGGGAGACGACAATTTCAGCGCCGCCACGCACCGCGCGAGTGCTGGCCAGCCGCTGCCGGAGACGCCGCACGAGCTTCCGGTGGTGCGATCGCGAGTCGACACGCTGCTCGACCGCGTCCGCAAGGGCGAGCGGATCGACATCCACGAGGAGTTCCTCAATTGCGTTGACTGGCGGAGCGCGTTCGCGAAGGACGACGGCACGCCGCTCGACACCGAGGAGCTGGCGCGGTTGATTGCCTTCTACCGCGAAAAGTTCTCCGACATCGGCACGGTGTACCTGGCCGAGCTGCTGTCGACGGAGTTCATGACCGAGCTGCGGGCGCAGGGGGACATTCAGTTTTCGGACCGGCTGATGGAGATCGGCCGGAACGAGCCGGAGTTGTGGCAGGAGATCCGGCAGTTCTTCCGTCGCAAGGAGTTCGCGACCGCGATGCTCGTCCACGCCGATACCGAAGTCGAGGATCAGGGCGGCGAAGGTCAATAGGAAGCGCCCTGACGTCCCCGACACCGGACCCGCGGCCCAAAGTCACCCAGATCCGTCCGCGAGGGCGCCGGACGAGTAGCGGCGACTTGCCTGCGCTACCGGCGTCGCGAGGTTCAACGTCCCTCGCAGGCAATGTCGCCTGCGTCGATGCCTGTCACCTCGGGAAAGGCGACATTGACCGCTGGATTCCTTGACGTTCA
>CBFGRG010000414.1:0-3554 GCA_965651105.1 uncultured bacterium
CGGCAGTAGCCGATCCCCTTCGGTCTTCGAAATTCGGTTGGCCCTGCCTGCGCTAGGCCATTGACTTGCTTCCCGCGGGCGGCTGCATTGTGCCCTGCTGGCCACCGAGGGCGGCGCCGCGCTTCCACGGGGTGCCGAGCATCGGCAGCAGGTAGCGATCGATGCCCCACCAGCCAGCGACCTTCCAGCCGAGAACCAGGAAGACGGTGAGCGCGAACATCACCGGGTTCGAGCTGATCGTGCCCGCCAGCATGAAGCTGACGTTCATCAGGGTACCGAAGAAGGCGGCGATGCCAACCAGCGCGCCCACGATCAGGCCGAGGCCGACCAGGAACTCACCCACAGCGATCATCGGAGCGAACCACGTGTACCACTCGTTATCCGTCATGTACTGCAGGAAGTCGCTGTACCAACCGTACGCCGCGCGGCTCGAGCCCTCGGGGCCGCCGGTGAGGGCGCCGGTCCAGTAGCCCTGGAGCGCGGTGCCGCCGTCCATCCAGGCGTCACTCTGAAGCTTGTGATGTCCCGCCGAGAGCCACTCGCGGCCGACGTAGAAGCGGAGCGGCAGCCAAAGGATCGCCAGGTAGCTGTTGCCGAGCAGGAGCCGCCACCACGATGGATCCTGAATCTGGCCGGGGGTGTCGGTGTCACGGCCGAGCGCAACGCTCACGCCCTCTTCCGGAACGCGCCGTGCCTGGAGCACGCCGGCAAGGACGATCAGGCCGATGAAGAGATACGTCCAGAACACGCCATCGATGAACGAGGTTTCACCACGCTCGTTGGCCTGCGAGAACCAGGGGCCGCTGAGCTCGAATCGCGTCAGTGTGTCGAAAACCAGGGAGAGCAGGATGAACATGGCGACCGCGATACCGGTCATCACGTACGTTCCGGTCTTGGTGATACGCATCACGCACCTCCGTTTCGCCTTCCGGCGAGCTGCGCCCGTTGTGGCGAGCGCTCCATTGAATCCGAACCAACGTGCCAGGGGTCTGAGGGGAGCTCCCGGCGCGTTTCGACCGCCGGTTTACTGGGGGGCTCATCGTGCCGGGAGCCTCTCCCTGACACGTTCAAGATACCGAAGAGGCGATATCAGGCGCGTGCAAGTGACAGCATCAGTGTCACAAAAGCGTTGCAGTTCGGAAATAGCCCGTGTGGGCGGGCACCGACGCCGCGGCGGCGGACCGCCCGCGATCCGCACTTCAAGGAGAGACGCGGCGGCTGCCCTTTCGAGCGCTGCCTTGAGAGCACCACAACGAAGGCTGATTCACAGGGAATCCGGGTGATCGATCAGGGAATCCAGTCTGCACACCCGGCGGGTGTTCTTGCGCGGCGGCTCACACGGATGTCGTATCACGCATCCTCTGTTGGGGATTCGAGGCGGTAGCCGATGCCGGGGAACGTCTGGATCAGCGGGTGTTCGGGGTCGCCATCCGGTTCCAGCTTGGCGCGAATCCGGCTCACCCACGTCCGCAGGTAGTGCACCTCGTCGCGGAATTCCGGGCCCCAGATGCGACTCAGCATTTCGCCGTGCATCATCACCTTGCCGGAGTTCTCCGCCAGCAGCGACAGCACCTCCCACTCGGTGCGGCTGAGACGGACCTCCTCGTCGCTGACGGTCACCGTGCGCCGGTCGAGGTCGATCTCGACGTTCGGGTAACGCAGCACGGTCTGGCTCGGCGCCGCCGTCGTCCCCTGCGCGCGGCGCAGCACCGCCGCGACCCGCGCCGAGAGCTCGTCCGGATTGAAGGGCTTGGTGATGTAATCGTCCACGCCGCTTTCGAACCCGCGCAGCTTGTCGGCATCGCTGCCCCGGGCCGTGAGCATGATCACCGGGGTGGATGCGAACCTGTGGAGCCGGCGCAGTGTCTCGAAACCGTCCATTTCCGGCATCATCAGGTCGAGCACCACGAGATCCGGACGCTCCCGGTCGAACAGCTCGATCGCACTGGCGCCGCTGTTGGCGGTGATGACGCCGTAGCCATCGGCCTGCAGCTTCGCGCGGACGAGACGAACGATGGCGGGCTCGTCGTCGACGACGAGAATCAGTCGCTTGCGCATGGACACTCGTGGCTCCTCCTTGTCCGGCGTCAATCCGTCGAGATCGGCAGCACAATGGTGAACGTCGCGCCCTTGCCGATGCCCGGTGAAGCGGCCGAAATCGATCCGCGCATGGCACGCATCAGGTGGCGGCACAGGTACAGCCCCAGCCCCATTCCGCGCACCGAAGGATCGGCTCCCGGCCGGCGGAAACGCTCGAATACGTCCGGCACGTTCTCCGGCGCGATACCGAACCCTTCGTCGACGACGCTGATCCGGATTGTCGCTGCGTCGGCAACGACCCGCGTGTGAATCGACGTGCCGGGCGGCGAATACTTCACAGCGTTTTCGTAGAGATTATCCAGCACCTGGCCGAGAGAGTCGGCGTTGCCTTCGGCCGGGGGAAGGTCAGGAGGCAGCTCGATCGTGAACTCCCGATCGGGCACCCGCTTTCGCATTTCGGCAGCGTGCTGGCGGACAAGCGGCCCGATCGGAAGTGGCTCCAACTCTGGATCGACCTGGCCTGCCTCGATTGCGGTCAGTGTCAGGATGTTGGCGAGGGTGCGGTCGAGCCGCTCGCTCTCATGCACCAGGTCGTCAAGAATCTCCTTGCTGGTCTCGGGGTCCACGCTCTCGCCCTGCCGCGACAGCAGGTAGGCGCCGCCGTGGATCGCGGTCAGCGGCGTCCGCAGCTCGTGCGAGACGAGGGAGATGAAATCATCCTTCAACTGCTCGGCCTCGCGCATCCTGGTGATGTCCTGAAAGACGATCACCACCCGGCGAACCTGTCGGTCGGAGTCGCGCAGCGGCGCTGCCTGTGCCAGGACCGGGATGTGCCGCTTGCTGGGGGAGACGAACACGTATGGCGTGTTGCGCACCATCTCTCCGTGCCAGGCGCGATATGCGGGCCACTGCTCGCGGGGCAGCGGGCTGCCGTTGGCGTGGAGAATCTCGTAATCCTTGCCGGCCTGGGGACGCCGGGGGCCGAAGTCGATCGCGTCAAGCAGCATCGACCGAGCCGCGTTGTTCACCACTTCGACATGGCCGTCCGGCGCGTTCTGGATCAGCACCGCGGCCGCCATACTGTTGAGAATCACGTCGAGATGGTCACGCTGCTCTTCGGCGTGTCGCTGGCTCTGTCGCGCTTCCGCGAACAGCCTGGCGCGATCGATGGCCTGAGCGGTGTGAACGGCCAGGATGGTCAGCGCGGAGAGGTCATCCTCGGTGAAGACCTCCGCGTCCAGCGGCTCGGTGAGATAGAGGTTGCCGAGCGCGCGGTCGCCAAGCAGGATCGGCACGCCCAGCAGCCTGTTCATCGGCGGATGGTTGGGAGGATACCCGACCGACCGCGGGTCGGCGGCGATGTCGTTGACCAGCAGCGGCTGGCGGGTACGAATCAGCTCGCCGATGAGTCCATGACCCTGCGGAATGTCGCCGAGAAGCCGGCGCTCGCGAGTGGTGATGCCTGAAGTGACGAACGTGTGGACGCTGCCGCGCTCGTCGGTTTCGGCTTCGCC
>CBFGRG010000415.1:0-3534 GCA_965651105.1 uncultured bacterium
GTCCCCGCCGAGGTCGAGGAGGACGTCATCCTCTCCCGCCTGCTGGCCCTCAACGCCGAACGAGCTGGGTAACGGGACACCAGCCGTCATTCCGCCAGCGCCCGTAGACCCGGATTTTGGATATCCGGGTGACCGTGATGGCCGGCACCGTGCGGTCCCGTGGGCGACGCTCGCGGCCGTTGCTCGTCGTTGTCCACCACCGGGTTTGGACGCCATCGTTCGCCGGTGCCGGGCATCGACGGGTGGTGGCCACGACGAACCCGGGGAACAAACCCGGGTCTACGGTCGGCATCGTTCCTTGTGTGCGGGAATCGGTCGTTGGGTGCCGCGACGCGAACCGCCCGACGGAGTCACCGGCGGGCGGTCCTTCGAGCCGGCACGAGTCGCCGGTCGCTGTCTGTGTCGCGAGGACCTACGGGCACGTCACCGTCTGGTCATCGCCGCTCGCATCCGCCGTGCAGCCATCGCTGGCCGTGGCGGTGTTGGTGTTGCCGGATCCAGCGTACGCCTCGCTGCCGTCCCCGGTCGCGGTGGCGGTGTTGTCGTCGCCGTCGCCGGCGATCGCCGTGCTGCCGTCGCCCTCGACGGTGGCGGTGTTGCCGCTGCCGCTGGTTTGGAGGAAGGGGTCCATGGGTCCGGCAACCGCGGAGCTGCCATCGCCATCGATCGTGGCGGTGTTGTCATCCCCAAACCCCGCGAAGGCAATGCTGTCGTGTCCTTCGACAGTGGCGGTGTTGCCGTCGCCCCGATTGATCCAGGCCACGCTGCCGTCGCCGGTGACCGCGGCGGTGTTGTTGTTGCCGTTAACGACCGAGGCCTCGCTGCCGTCGCCCTCGACGGTGGCGGTGTTGCCGGACCCAACGGTCGCACGCGCCTCGCTGCCGTCGCCGGTGATCGTGGCAGTGTTGTTGTCGCCGCCCCAGGTGGTCGCGTAGCTGGAGTCACCGGTCACCGTGGCGGTGGTGTTGATGCCGTCCGTGGACGCCGTGCTGTGATCGCCCTGGACGGTGGCGGTGCTGTTGGTGCCTTCCGCGGCCGCATAACTGTCGAAGCCGGTCACGGTCGCGGTGTTGTTATTCCCGCGATATGCATGCGCGTAGGTGCCGTCGCCATCGATCGTGGCGGTGTTGCCGTCACCGTCCCTGGCTGTGGCGTGGCTGTCGTCACCGGTCACCGTGGCGGTGTTGTCGTTGCCGTTCGTGGCGGTGGCGGTGCTGCCGGTGCCGCGCACGATGGCGGTGTTGTTGGTGCCGTTCGTGGCGGTGGCAGTGCTGCCGGTGCCCCGCACCCGGGCCCGGTTGCCCGTGCCGTTGGCGGTGGCGGTGCTGTTGGTCCCCAGCGCCACCGCCACGCTGCCGTTGGCGGCGCTGGCGGCACTGCCGGCGCCGTACGCCAGCGCGCGCGAGGAGTCATCCGTGGTGCAGGAGGCGGTCCCCATCTGGAGGTGGAACCGGCCGAAGCCGGAGAAACAGAGGTCGACCCGAGCCTGGGCGGCGGGGGCGAGCCCGCCACTCAGCAGCAGCAGGGTCGCCAGGGCGAGCGCCACGGCGTGGATGCGATATCGAAGCTTCATGTGACTTCCCTTTCTGTGGGACGCGGCGGCAGGCAGGTGTTGCCTGCACTGGGGCCGGCATGGTGCCGGGTTGACCGGATCAAGCCGGGCCCTGGTGGGGGTCGCGTCCCGGTATGCGGGTCGCGCCGTGGCTCGTGGCGTGGCCGCCCCGTGTTCGGCCGGGGTGGTTGTTCCCTGCCACGCATCCCCGCGTTGCGTCGCGGCACGATGGGCAATTGCGGATGGAATCGGTCAGTCCCGTGGGGGCACCGCCAGTGTCGGCCGCCGGGCATCCGGGGAATTGCCCATTCGGAGGCGGGTGATCGGGGCCAGGCGCCGTTCAGCAGCGCCGCCGATCACAACAGCAGTGTCGTCCGGATGAGCAGGGGTCCCGTCGACCTGGTCCCTCGTGTCGCTTGGGTGCGCGTGCCTCCCGAGCGGTTCTTGGGGTAGATGCGCGTCGCCTCTCCGCGCGGCCGGAGGCGGCAGGCAGGGGTCCACGGTACGGCTCCGGGTGGGGCAGCGCATGGGTGATTGGGTGTAAATGCGGGGGTAGATGTGGGTGTAGATTGTGGTCCGGTCGCGGCACGCCGGCAGGGACGGACCCCCATGGCGCACAAAGCCGACCGTGCCAACCCCTGCGCCCGATGGGCCAATCTCGCCGTCGTCATGCGCGCCCACGACGTCCGATACGCCAACGTTCCCGATACTCGAAACCCACATCATATTGACACTCGTCTATCTCTCCGCTACCATGCCGGCATGAGCTCGAGACCCCGGCCCGATGGCTGCTGCACCGTTCCGAACCTGCCCGCGCCCCTCTCGCCGGCTGACGCCGACCGGATGGTGGCGATCTTCAAGGCGCTCGGTGACTCCACACGGCTCGGTATCTTCCGGCTGATCGCCGCGCAGGACGCCGAGCTCTGCGTCTGCGACATCACCAGCCGGTTCGATGTCAGCCAGCCGACGATCTCGCACCACCTCCGGGTGCTGCGGGATGCCGGGCTGGTCACCGTCGCCCGCCGGGGTGTCTGGGCGTACTACGCGGTCGATCCGCAGGGCATGGCGTTCCTGCATGAGTCGGTCGGCGCGCTCGCGCCGTCGCTGCTCGCGGAGGTGCCATAGGGCCACTTTCTCTGCCCCGGAACATAGACAGGTATCTATCTCTCGTTCACCACCGGAAGGACACTCCCGTGACCATCGAGCAGCAAACCCCCGACGCTATCCGCGAGACCGTTCGCGCCCGCTACGCCGAAAGCGCGAAGCGCGTCAGCACGCTCCCCGTCGTCAACGCCTCCTGTTGCGGCGGGTCGAGCGACCCGGTCACCTCCAACCTCTACGGCGACGATGAGATCGGCGAGGTCCCCCAGGCCGCCTTCGCCGCCTCGCTCGGCTGCGGCAACCCGACCGCGCTGGCGACGCTCGCGCCCGGCGAGACGGTGCTCGATCTCGGCTCCGGCGGCGGCATCGACGTGCTGCTCTCCGCCCGGCGCGTCGGTCCGGAGGGCTTCGCCTATGGGCTGGACATGACCGACGAGATGCTGGCGTTGGCCGAGAAGAACAAGGCCGAGGCGGGGGTCGAAAACGTCGCCTTCCTCAAGGGTCACATCGAGGACATCCCGCTGGAGGAGGCCGCGGTCGATGTGATCATCTCCAACTGCGTCATCAACCTTTCCAGCGACAAGGGGCAGGTGTTGCGGGAGGCATTCCGGGTGCTGAAGCCCGGTGGCCGCTTCGCGGTGTCGGACGTCGTCACTCGCGGCGAGCTGCCGGCCGACCTGAAGGCGGACATGGAGGCGTGGGTCGGCTGCGTGGCCGGGGCGCTCGACGAGCGCGAGTACCGGGCGCTGCTGGTGGATGCCGGGTTCGAGGACATCGAGGTCGAGGTCACCCGCGTTTACGACCCGCGCGAGCTGGCCGGCAGCCTGAACGCGGGCGATGGGTGCTGCGGTGGCGGACCTGGCAGCGCCTGGGATGCCGAG
>CBFGRG010000416.1:0-3530 GCA_965651105.1 uncultured bacterium
GCCCGGGGGTCACCTCCCCGGGCGGCTGGCGCCTCGATGCGCGCGCGGTGACGGGGTGCTAGACGCGCTGCGTCTCCATCTTGCCCTGGTCGGCCGCCTTGAGCTTGAGGCCGTCCGCGACGCGCTGCCGCAGGTCCGGATCGATCTGCTCGAAGTGCTCGAGCATCTTGTCCTGCACCGGCTTGGTGCACTGGCTCAGACCGGTGACGAAGTTCAGCACGAGGTCGTCGCGCTCCCAGTCTTCCAGCATGTTGCGGTAGTGGTTGCCCGCCTGGCCGTAGTTGTTCTCGCGGTCGATCGGTGCGCGGACGACCTTCGTCTTCTCGATCACCGGCTCGTAGCTCTTGTACTCCTCGCCGGCCTCGCCGAGCCCCGCCGTGTACGACGGCTCGTAGTTCACCGAGGGGTCGGCGCCGCGCTCGTCGTCGCCGTGGGTCATCTGGCCGGCATGCTGGTTCGTGCGAACCGGCGCGATCGGGCGGTTGATTGGCAGCTGCAGGTAGTTCGCGCCGACGCGGTAGCGCTGCGTGTCGCTGTAGGAGAACGTCCGGCCGACCAGCATCTTGTCGTCCGAGAAGTCCAGCCCGTCGACGAGCACGCCGGTGCCGAAGGCGATCTGCTCGTTCTCCGCGAAGAAGTCCTTCGGGTTCTCGTTCAGCGTCATCATGCCGACGGGCAGCAGCGGGAACTGGTCCTCCGGCCACGTCTTGGTGTCATCCAGCGGGTCGAAGTCCAGCTCCGGATGCTCCTCGTCGCTCATGATCTGGACGTTGAGCTCCCACTTCGGGTAGTCGCCCCGGTCGATCGCGTCGCGGAGGTCCTTGGTGTGGCTGCCGAGCGTCTGCGCCTGGATCTCGGCGGCCTGCGCGGCGGTGAGCGACTCGATGCCCTGCTGGCTCTTCCAGTGGTACTTGACCAGCACGCCCTCGTTCTTGTCGTTCACCATGCGGTAGGTGTTGACGCCGAAGCCGTCCTGCTGGCGGTAGTTGGCCGGGATGCCACGCGGCGAGAAGAGCCACATCAGCATGTGCATCGCCTCGGGCGAGGCGGCCCAGAAGTCGAACGCGCGCTGCGGCACGTTGGACTCGTTGGTGACCGGGTCCGGCTTCTGGCTGTGGATGAAGTCCGGGAACTTGATCGCGTCGCGAATGAAGAAGACCGGCAGGTTGTTGCCGACGAGGTCCCAGTTGCCGTCCTCGGTGCGGAACTTCACCGCGAAGCCGCGCGGGTCGCGGGCGACTTCGGAGGATTCGCCACCGCCGGCCACGGTCGAGAAGCGGATCGTCAGCGGGGTCCGCTTGCCCTTCTCCTGGAAGAGCTTGGCGCGAGTGTACGTCGACGCCGGCTCACCACCGATGGTGCCATAGGCCTCGAAGTAGCCGTGGGCGATCGTGCCGCGCGCGTGAACGACACGCTCGGGGACGCGCTCGCGGTCGAAGTGGCTCATCTTCTCGAGGAAGTGGTAGTTCTCCATCGTGGCCGGGCCGCGGTTGCCGACCGTGCGCATGTCCTGATTGTTGTGGACTGGTTGGCCCTGACGTGTGGTCAGCACCGGCTTGCCTGCCTGCTGTCCGTTGGCCTTGCCGTTCGTATTGCTCACGTTTGAGCTCCTTCCGAATGCTGCCCGGTTGGCACACGCCCTCCACGGGTGAACCGCATCGCGCCGATGACGTTCCTGGTGAAAGAATGATCGGACCCGGGGGATGGCGAGCGCACGCCGGCGCTGCCTCTATACACTGCTTCTATTGTATCCGATACCGTGGGCGTGTGTCCGTACGCGCCCCGACCGGCCGACGGATTCGTCGCATATCGCATGCCGGGGTTGCGCCGTGCCTGGGGCACTTCCAATGCACTATGCGAGAAGCCTGGCTATAACGAGTATCACCGTGTTGTGCAGGCCGTGTGCGATTCCGGTCGCCAACGTCGAGCATTGCTTGAGCCGGTAACGCGCCAGCGCGTAGAGCAGGCCGAGCAGTGCCGTACCGACGACCTGGAAGAGATCCTGCCCGACCGGGTAGTGCCACAGGCCGAACAGCATCGAGGAGACGATGATGCCCGCCGGTGCCGAGTCAAAGGCGAGACTCGCTTTCGCGAGCACGTATCCGCGCCAGATGAGCTCTTCACCCAGTCCGACGAAGGTCATCGCCTTGACGATTTGGTAGATGAACTGGAATGTTCTGGTCTCCGGCTCGCCGACGGCATCGATACCGATCAGCACCGGCACGACAACGAATGAAATTGTGACCGCAAAGATGACGAGCGCGATTGTCGCTTGCCGACCGAGGTCGTCGGCGGAGAATCCGAATCCTCGGGCGAGCGGCACCCTGCGGATGGCGCAGAGACCCGCGATCGCGCCGATCGAGACGATGTAGGGGGAGAGATCCACGAGAATTCTGAGGGGCAGGGGGAAGTCGCGCGCCCACGTGATCAGCGATGGGAACATGATCACCAGCGCGAAGAGCAGCGACACGACGCCGATCAGGTCCACCATGTGGTGCCGGCTCGACTTCATCGTCCGTTCCATCCCCGCTCCTCTCAGACCCGCCGCGTACAGGAAAATTAACCGTAGCATGAGGTGGAAAAATGTGGAGCGACAGAAGCGAGAGGAAGGTGCGTGTGAGCGGCGAGCGGATTCCGGTCATTCTCGATACCGATATCGGCACCGATGTCGATGACTGCCTCGCGTTGGCGGTGCTGCTCGGCTCCCCCGAGATCGACCTGCTCGGCGTGACGACGGTCTACGGCGACGTCGCCTTGCGGGCGCGGATGGCGCGCAAACTGCTCCACCTCGCGGGGCGAGACGACGTGCCGGTGCTGGAAGGGGTTGGCGCGCCGCTGATGCGCAACCGCCCCGTCTACTGGCCCGGTCATGAGGGGGTAGGGCTGCTGGAACCGGACGACATACGGCGCTTCGGCCAGGACACGGATCGCCACGCGGTCGACTTCCTGGTCGAAACGGTGATGAGCCGTCCGGGCGAGGTGCACCTGCTTGCCGTCGGACCGCTGACGAACGTCGCGGCGGCGATGGTGCGCCAGCCCGAGGTGGCGTACAACCTCGCGCGCCTGACGATCATGGGTGGCTACATCGCGCCGTGGACGGGAGGGCGAGGCCCGGCCGAGCACAACATCGCCTGCGACCCGGAGGCGGCGCGGGCGGTCCTCGCCTCCGGCGCGCCGATCTCGCTGGTACCGCTCGATGTGACGCTGAAGACGGTGATCACGCGCGAGGGAGTGGCGGAAATCCGCGAGGGTGGGACGCCATTCCACGAGGCGGTTGCCGACCAGGTGGCTTGCTACCCGCCATTCGAGGAGCGCGGCGGCCAGACCTTCCTGCACGATCCGCTGGCGGCCGCGGCGGTGATGCGACGCGACCTGATGGAGTGGCACGATCTGGCGATCGATGTCGAGCTGGCGGGGCGGTTGACGACAGGGATGACCGTCGCGCGGCAGCCGGGGCCGGAGCACCCGGCGACGGCAAGCGTTGCGATGACGGTCGACGCTGTCGCCGCCGAGCGGTTCGTCCTGGACCG
>CBFGRG010000417.1:0-3501 GCA_965651105.1 uncultured bacterium
GATCTATCTTGGCAGCGCGGACGCGATGGAGCGAAATTTCGACCGCCGGGTCGAGGTGCTCTTCCCGGTGCAGTCGCCGGAGATCGGGCAGCATCTGCGTGAGGTGGTGCTCGACGCCTATCTCCGCGACACCGTGAATGCGAGGGTGCTCGGTGCCGACGAGCAATGGCACGCGAAAACGCCCGGCGACGGGGAGAAGCCATTCGATGCGCAGGATTGGTTCGTGAGGCACTACCGCGATCACATTGTCGTTGGACCGCGCAGGGATCGCGTCCTCGTTTCCGCGGAGGCGTAGACCCAGGGCTCGTGAACGGTTCGGGAGGTCACCCGAGCGCCACCACGACCACGCCGGCGGCGATGACGATCGATGCCAGGATTCGGAGCGGACCAACCGGCTCCCCGAGCACCATCATGCCGAGCACGGTGCCGATGACGATGCTGACCTCGCGCGCCGGCGCGATCGAGCTGACCGGGGCGATCGTCATGGCCAGCAGGACCAGAAGGTAGGACGTCGTGCTGAGGATGCCGATGCTGGTGATCTCGAGGCGGTGGCTGTTCCAGGCGGAGCGAATGGCATCGGCGCGACGCACTGCCACGGGCAGCAACAGCAGCGACCGGCCGACGTCGGCGCACCAGATCAGGACCAGCGCCGGGATGGCGAGCGTGCCGACGGCGTAGCCATCCCACGCGGTGTAGATGCCAATGATGATCCCGATCGCGAGTCCGAACCGCACCGCGGCGTGATGGTCGCCGGCGCCGCGGAACGGGGTTGCCAGCAGGAATGTGCCGGCCGTGATCGTCGCCGCTCCGGCGATCGTCAGCGGGCCGGGTCGCTCGCCAATCAGGACGATGGCGAGCGCGATTGCCGCGAGTGGGCCGGTGCCGCGAGCGAGCGGATAGACGATCGAGAGGTCGCCGCTCGCGTAGCCGCGTCGCAAGACCGTGAAATAGAGCGTCTGCAGCACGCCGGTGCCGAGGAGGAAGATCCAGTCGCGCCCATCGGGTCGATATCCGGTCCAGATCACGACAACCACGACCAGGGGCGCGAACGCGACGGTGCTGATGGTCGTGAAGAGCCATGTGCCTTCCGCCCCGCCTGGAAGGCGTTTGGCGAACAGGTTCCAGGTGGCATGAATGCCGGCCGAGACGAGAATGAGCGCCAGTGCGACGGTGCTCACGCCATAATCCGATCCATCGAGACTCCCTGCGCGGCGTGAGTGAAGGCTGCCGGGGCACCGGCGCTTCCTATTCCGGCGCTTTGCGGATAGAGTGTGGCAACGGCTATCCGCTGTCCAGTGTGGCGCAGGTCGCGCCGATAGGAGCTAGTCTCGATGATCTTCAACAGTCCGGATCGAATTGCTGCGCTCACGCCCAACAGTCCATTCGGTCGGCGCGACGACGGCAGACCCGACTCGCCTGATGATCTCCTCGAACGATTGAAGCTCGTCACGAACGACGAGGCATGGGGCGTGCTCGAGCGCCGGAACGATTATCACTTCCAGTTCGAGGGCGGTTGGCCGGTGCACCTGCATTCGGATGTGACGCTGACGGGTCGAGCCGTCACCGCACAGTACGTCCCCAAGCGCCCCGATCTCAACGATGTGGTGCAGTCGATTGGCGAGTCCGAGGGGCGCTCGGGCGGGCAGAACACCTGGATCATCGACCAGCTCGAGCCGGGCGACGTGCTGGTGGTCGATCTCTTCGGCAAGGTCGAGGACGGCACCTTCATTGGCGACAACCTCGCCACCGCCGCCCGTGCCCGTGCCGGCACCGGCATGATCATCGATGGTGGCATCCGCGACTCGCAGCGCATCGAGGAGATGACCGACTTCCCGGTCTACTGCCGCGGCTTGCACCCGAGCGCGATCTACGACGTGACGCTCGTCGGCGTGAATATCCCGATCCGGATCGGCAACGCGACGGTCATGCCCGGCGACGCCGTGCTCGGCACCAACGCTGGCATCTCCTTCATCCCGCCGCACCTGCTGCAGGAAGTGGTCGAGGCGTCGGAAGAGACTCGCCAGCGCGACGTGTTCGGCAAGCTGCGACTGGCCGAAGGCAAGTACACCTCCGGCGATATCGATGTCTCCGTCTGGAAGGATCACATCGAGGCCGATTACCAGGAATGGGTGAAAACGGGTGCGGGCTCATGACCGACACGCAAGTCACCCCGGCGATTCCGCCGGGGTGGGAGCCTTATGGCGGTGAGGACGCCACGGTCACGATTCGCGACGTCAAGGTGATCATGACCGCCCCGGACCGGATCCGCCTGGTGGTCGTCAAGATCGAGACGTCGGAGCCGGGGCTGTATGGCCTCGGCTGCGCGACGTTCACGCAGCGGCCGCTGGCCGTGAAGTCGGCGATCGAGGAGTACCTGCGGCCGTTCCTGATCGGTCGGGATGTCCACGACATCGAAGACATCTGGCAGGCGTCGTTCTACAGCTCCTACTGGCGGAGCGGCCCGGTGCTGAACAACGCCATGTCGGGCGTCGATATGGCTCTTTGGGACATCAAGGGGAAGATCGCGAACCTGCCGGTGTACCAGCTCCTCGGCGGCAAGACGCGCGAAGCGGCGGATGTCTACGTCCACGCCTCGGGCAGCGAGCCGGAGGAGGTCGAAGAGCACGCGCGCGGGCTGATCGAGGAAGGGTTCCGCTACATCCGCGCCCAGGTCGCGGTGACCGGATACGCCACCTACGGCGTCTCGACCCGGAAGAAAGACCGCCACTACGCCGTGTCGATCGACACGAAGCAGGACCGCTGGTCACCCGAGGCCTACGTGCGGCGCGTGCCGAGATTGTTCGACCATCTCCGTTCGGAGCTCGGCGAGGGTGTCGAGCTGCTGCACGACATCCACGAACGCGTGCCGCCGATGTATGCCATACGGCTGGCGAAGGATCTTGAGCAGTTCGGGTTGTTCTTCCTGGAGGACCCGTTCCCGCCGGAGGACAACGGCTGGTTCGCCATGCTGCGCCAGCACACCACGACGCCGATCGCGATGGGCGAGCTGTTCGTCAACAAGGCGGAGTACCTGCCGCTGATCCAGGATCGGCTGATCGATTTCATCCGGGTCCACATCTCGGATATCGGCGGGCTGACCCCGGCGAGGAAGCTCGCGGCGCTTTGCGAGTTTTACGGCGTGCGGACGGCCTGGCACGGACCGGGCGATGTCTCGCCGGTCGGTCACGCGGCGAACCTTGCGCTCGATCTGAGCAGCTCGAACTTCGGCATCCAGGAGTACTCATTCTTCGGGGAGAACACGAAGCAGGTCTTCCCGGGGCTGCCTGAGGTCCGCGACGGGGCGATGTGGAGCAACGACCAGCCGGGGCTCGGCATCGACATCGACGAGGACCTGGCGGCGAAGTACCCCTACCCGGATCATCCGGTCAATGGGGCGTGGCCTGAAGTTCGTCGCGTCGACGGCGGCGTCCAGGCGCCCTAGGGAATCGCTATCGTTGCCAACGAAGCGCAGGGGAGGAGTTTCCCACCTCCCCTGCGCTT
>CBFGRG010000418.1:0-3501 GCA_965651105.1 uncultured bacterium
TCACCTGCAACGGCTAGCCGGTGCCTGGCGCAGGCATGTCCCCTCCTCCCGACCCTCGGGATATGGGGAAGATGAGATCGCAAAATCCGGGTCTATGATCGATCCGTTGGGGGGCAAACCAGCCGTCCGTCGTCACACACCTTCGCCGAGGAACGAGAGATCCGTATCCGCGCTGAACGAGGTCGCGGCGACAGCAAGGATCCGGTAGGCACCCATCGCATCGTTGAGATCGAGCATCTCCGCCGGGGAATGCGAGTACCGCCGCGCGATGTTGAGGATTCCGACAGGAACCCCGGACCCGACGAGGTGCATCGACGCCGCGTCCGAATTGCCACCGTAAAACAACCCGCGCTGAGGCGTCACCCCGGCCGAGTCCGCGCATGCGTCCAGGAATCGCACCATACCGGGCTGCGCCAGCGCTCCACCGCCACCGCTCTGGCTCGCCAGCGTGATCACCGGTCCGGCGCCGATCCGCATCGTCAAATCCTGCGTATCGGAGACATCCGGCGTGCCACCGGCCGGCATCGTGTCGACCGCGATCGCCGCCGTCGGGTTGAGCCGGTGGGTAATCATCCGGGCGCCGCGCAAGCCGACCTCCTCCTGCACGGTCACGACAAAGTGCACGGTGCACGGCAGCTCGACATCTTTCAGCGCCTGCGCCAGCAGCACGACCATCGCGCAGCCAACCCGATTGTCGACCGCCTTGCCGGCGATACGATCCGAATTGGCCAGCTTTACCACCGGCTGGTGATAAGCCACCGGGTCGCCCACGCGGATGCCCGCCGCTTCGACCTGGTCGGCGGTGTCGAAGCCGAAATCGATGTAGAGATCACGAATTCGCGGCGCGGTGCGTCGCTCCTCGGGCGTCGAGATGTGCCCCGCCTTGTTGCCGATCACCCCCGCCAGACCGCGCACGCGCACATGCCGCCCGACCAGCAACGTCTCCCCCACCCCGCCGATGGGAGCGATCCGAACCATACCGGCTGGCTCGATCGACTTGACGAGGCAGCCGATCTCGTCCGAGTGCGCCGCGATCATCAGCGACGTTTCGCGATCGGCACCATGGCGGGTGGCGGCGATGTTGCCGAACGCATCGACAATCATCTCGTCGACGTATGGAGCAAGGTCGTCCCGCAGGCGCCGGACGAGCTCCTGCTCATGCCCCGAAACCGCGTCGATCTCGGCGTACTCGGCCGTCAACGCGAACAGCTCATCCATCGTGATGTCAGCCGTCATCTCACCCACCGATCGTGACATTGGTTCACTCCCAGATCCGCAAACGTTTACGTCGACCGCAATGCCGCCTATACTACCTGCCAAATTCTTAACTGACGTTGGGCCGAACGCTGCGACATCGGCCGAAGGGCCGGTGCCGCTCATCAAGGAGACGGCAGATGCGCACCTACTCCGCGGATCGTATCCACAACGTAGGCCTCTTTTCCCATGCGGGCGCCGGGAAAACAACCCTCGCCGAGGCGATGCTCTACGAGACGGGCGTCGTCACCCGCATGGGCAAGGTCGACGAGGGAACCACCGTCAGTGATCACGAGCCAGAAGAAATCGATCACCACGTTTCCATCCACATGAGCCTGATCCCGGTCGAGTGGAATGATTCGAAGATCAACGTCATAGACGCTCCGGGGTATGCCGAGTTCCAGGCCGAGGCATTTGCCGCCATGCGCGCCGTCGACTCGGCGATCATCGTGGTCGACGCGGCGTCCGGCGTCGAAGTCGGCACCACCCAGGTCTGGGAGATGGCCGACCATCACAACCTTGCCCGGATGGTCTTCGTCAACCGCATGAACCGTGAACACGCCGACTTCCATGCCACGCTGACCGCGCTGCGCGATGCGTTCGGCAAGCAGATCGCCCCGATCCAGTTCCCGATCGGCGCCGCCGAGGGCTTTCGCGGCATCGTCGACCTCCTTGCCAACGAGGCGCTGGTGATCGACTCCGACGCCGAAGGCGGCTACCGTCGCGAGCCCGTGCCAGACGATCTCGCCGAAGAGTGCGAAACCTACCGCCGTGCCCTGATCGAATCGATCGCCGAGCACAACGAAGAGCTGCTGATGCGCTATCTCGACGAGGAAGAGATCAGCGACGAAGAGATCATTCGCGAGCTTCACGCCTGCGTCGACGATGGCACGGTGGTTCCGCTGTTGTGCGGCTCGGCCGACGGCAACCACGGCGTCGGCCCGCTGCTGGAGGCGGTCATCACGCACCTGCCCTCCGCCGACGAGCGTGTCGAGATCGCCACGCAGGACGACGAAGAGATCACGCTGAAGGCCGCGCCCGACGAGCCGACCGCCGCGCTCGTCTTCAAATCGATCAGCGATCCCCACGTTGGCCGCATTTCCCTGTTGCGGGTTTTTTCGGGCGAGATCAAGCCACACGACACGCTGCTCAACCCGCGCACCGGTGGCAAGGAACGGATCGGCAAGCCGTTCACCCTGCGCGGCAAGTCGCAGGTCGACATGGACTCCATCACCGCCGGCGATATCGGCGCGCTGACGAAGCTCGATGACGTCCAGACCGGAGACACCCTGGTCTCCGCCGACAGCACGCTTCAGCTCAGGTCCATGGAATCGATGGAGCCGACGATCGCGATGGCGGTCCACCCCGAATCCAAGGCCGATGTCGACAAGCTTGCTGGAGCGCTGGAGCGAATGGTCGCCGAAGACGCCGGCATCAAGGTACGGCGGGACGAGGGCACCGGCGAAACCCTCATCCTCGGGCAGGGAGAGCAGCATATCAACCTCGCCGCCGAGCGGCTGATGCAGCGTTCGGGCATCACCATCACGCTGGCCACGCCCAAGGTTGCCTACCGCGAGACGATCACGGTCCCGACCACGTCCGAATACAAGCACAAGAAGCAAACAGGCGGCGCGGGCCAGTACGGGCACGTGATCCTCGAAATCGCGCCGAGCGAGGACGGCTTCGAGTTCGAAGAGCGCGTCGTGGGCGGCTCGGTACCGAAGGGCTTCTTCCCGGCGGTCGAGAAGGGAATCCGTGAGGGGCTCGAAGAGGGCCCGCTCGCCGGCTTCCCGGTCGTGAACGTCCGGGCAACGCTGGTCGATGGCAGCTACCACAGCGTCGACTCGAACGAGATGGCGTTCAAGATTGCCGCCAAGGAGGCCTTGCGCAAGGGGTTGGCGCAGAGCAACCCGGTGCTGCTGGAACCGGTGCATACCCTCGCTATCACGCTTCCCGACGAGCTCATGGGCGACGTCCTCGGGCACATCAACAGCAGGCGAGGACAGGTGCTCGGCGTCGACGCCGTCCGACCGGGCTGGAGCCAGGTCACCGCCGAGGCGCCGCTGGCCGAAGTGCAACGATTCTCGACCGAGCTGCGGTCGATGACCCAGGGGCGCGCCAGCTTCACCATGACCTTCACCCGCTACCAGCAGGTGCCGGACAGCATCGCCGATTCGGTGCGACGCGTGGCCGTCGAGGAAACCGCCGCGTAGCAGGCAACCATGCTTGCGGTGAGCTCCACGGGCG
>CBFGRG010000419.1:0-3500 GCA_965651105.1 uncultured bacterium
CGCGCGGTACCATCGGGTCATGAATGACACCACCACTACCGAGCTGAACGGCATCGAGATCGTCGCCTTCGAGGACGCCGCCGCCTGGGAGGCCTGGCTGGCCGACAACTGGGAGCGGCAGGAGGGCGTCTGGATCCGGATGGCGAAGAAGGCCAGCGGCATCCCGTCGGTTACCTGGGCCGAGGCGGTCGACGTTGCGCTCTGCTGGGGCTGGATCGACGGTCAGCGCAAGGCGTTCGACACGAACCATTCCATCCTGAAGTTCACGCCGCGCCGGAAGCGAAGCCTCTGGTCGCAAATCAACGTCGGCAAGGTCGAGGCGCTGATCGCCGCCGGGCGGATGCGGGAGCCGGGTCTGGCCGAGGTCGAACGGGCGAAAGCCGACGGGCGCTGGGAGGCCGCCTACGCCTCGCCTTCGGCTGCGGAAGTGCCGGCCGACCTCGAGACCGCGCTGGACGCCAACCCGGCCGCGAGAGCTGCTTTCGACGCGCTCAATCGTTCGAGCCGCTATTTGATTCTGCACCAGCTGATGACCGCACGCACGGAGGCGACCCGGGCGAGACGGCTGGAGCGCGCCATCGCCCGGCTGGCGAACGGCGAGACGGCGCGCTGACGATTCGGCCTCGCCTGGATTTGCGCGGTCTGGCTTGCGTTCCCGGTTTCGTGGTGTAGACTGCGATAGACGTTGGGTCACGGGACAACATAATACTACGCAGCCTCCGCGACGTGAGGGAGTGCCATCATGCGCCGTGATGACGATCTCGCCCGGGACCTGGTCGAGCGATCCGCGTTTGTCGATGCCGTGTTGCAGGGACGCATTGATCGCCGGACCGCGGTCCGAACGGCGCTCGCGCTCGGCTTGAGCCTTCCCGCGCTCTCCGCGCTGATGTCCAGCCGGGTGTTGGCGCAGGAAGCCTCGCCGGCCGCGACGCCAGCGGTTACGAGCCCGCCGGTGGCCGAGGCGCGCCCCGAGACCCGCACCTTCAGCGGTGTCGACGTCGAGGACTCATACGCCTGGCTGGAGGATCCGACCGATCCGGCCGTGATCGCCTATCTCGAGGCGGAGAACGCCTACCGCGAGGCGGTGATGGCGCCGCTTGCCGGGCTGCGCGACACCCTCTACGAGGAGATTCGCGGCCGGGTGGAGCTGACCGACGTCTCCGTGCCGGTGCCGATCGACGACTGGTTCTACTACTTCCGCACGGAGGAGGCGCTGCAGTTCCCGATCCTCGCGCGCAAGGCCGGCAGCATGGACGCCGAGGAAGAGGTGCTGCTCGACCTGAACGCGATGGTGGGCGAGAGCGGCTACATCCAGCTCAACCAGTTCGAGCCCAGCCCCGATCACCGTTACCTCGCCTACATTCTCAACCGGACCGGCGGCATCGAGGGCACCCTGCACGTGCTCGATACCGAAACGGGCGAGACACTGCCAGAGCAGATCGAGCCTGTGAGAGTCTTGGCCTGGGCGGCCGACAGTCAGACGCTGTTCTACGTGCTTCAGGATGCCGCACTGCGCCCATTCGAGCTCTACCGCCACACCGTCGGCGACGACTCCGCGAGCGATGTCGCCCTCTACACGGAAACCGATGGGGTCTACTCGCTGTGGACCTATCGGTCCAAGGATTGGGAATACCTGTTCACTATCAGCTTCAGCCTCGAGTCGTCCGAGGTGCGGTACCTGCCCGCCGACAATCCGACGGGCGAGTGGGCCCTGTTCGAGCCGCGCCGCGAGGGCATCTTTTATGACCTCGACCACCTCGGCGACGATTTCCTGGTCCGGACCGACGAGGACGCGCCCAACTTCAAGGTGCTGGCTGCGCCAACAGCCGATCCTGCCGACCGGCGCGAGCTGGTTCCTCACCGAGAGAACGTGCTGATCGAGCTCCTCGATCCCTACGCCGGCTACCTGGTGCTGTGGGGCCGCCAGGACGGTATGCCCCAGTTCTGGGTTCGCGAGAACACCACCGGCGGAACGCAGATGCTCACCTACGACGAGGCAGTCTACGACGTCTGGCCAGCCGACAATCGCACCTTCGACACGACCGTCTTCCGGTTCAACTACGATTCCTACGCCACCCCGCACTCGGTGTATGAGCATGACATGGCCACCGGCGAGCGCATGCTGCTGGACCGGCAGGAGGTGGTCGGGGGGCATGATCCGGGGCAGTACGTCTCCGAACGGTTTTTCGCCACCGCGGAGGATGGCGCGCAGGTGCCGATCTCACTGGTCCGCCGCCACGACCTGCCCGAGGGGCCCGGTCCGCTGCTGCTCCAGGGGTACGGTGCCTACGGGATCAGCGAACCAGTCGGCTTCTCCTCCAGCCGGCTCTCGCTGCTCGACCGGGGCGTCACCTTTGCCATCGCGCACATCCGTGGCGGTTCTGAACTCGGCCGGCACTGGTACGAAGAGGGCAAGCTGCTCAACAAGAAGAACACCTTCACCGACTTCATCGCCTGCTCCGAACATCTCATCGAGGAAGGCTACACGACACCCGACCGGTTGGTCGCACAGGGCGGCAGCGCTGGCGGTCTCCTGATGGGCGCCGTCGCGAACATGCGTCCCGAGCTCTACCACGCGATCGCCGCCCATGTGCCCTTCGTCGACATCCTGCGCGTGATGCTCGATCCGACGCTGCCGTTGACGACCGGCGAGTACGTGGAGTGGGGCAACCCGGCGGAGCCGGAGTACTACGACTACATCGCGTCGTACGATCCCTACGTCAATGTCACTTCCCAGGAGTATCCGAACCTGCTGATCACCGGCGGTATCGAGGATGACCTGGTGCCGTACTGGCATCCGGCCAAGTGGACCGCGAAGCTGCGTGCCACGGCGACCGGCGACAACCTGATCCTGCTGCGCATGAACATGGGCGCCGGGCATGGTGGCGCCTCCGCGCGGGACCCGTTCATCGAGGAGCTTGCGCACGACCGGGCGTTCCTGCTGATGATGTTCGGCCTCACCGAGGTCGAGCCGGCCGTACCCGCGGCGACGCCGATGGCCACACCTGCTGCCTGACACCTGGTCCGATCCGGTGTCATTGCGGTGACGAGCCAGGGACGAACCGCAGGGTGTGACCGCCAGGATAGAGGCGACGCGCGCCCGTCGGCCGGGGAAGGCGGTCGCGAAGCTGGCGACTGACGGGATTTGCCAATAGACACCGTTGACAGTGAGGCACCGGCTCCCTATTCTGAAGGTGCAAAGGGCGCGAGTCCCGACAACGAGCCAGACGCTTCGGCAGATGGCTCGCGGGAGACGGGCCTTTTGCATTTCTGTGTGCCAACACGTGATGCCCTGGACCGACCCGCCCTCCGCGATGAGGCGGGTTTTCTGTACCGATCGCAGTGCCACCGCCCGCCGTTGCAGCGCAGGTCTGAAGTGCTGGTGTCGAATGGGTGGACGGGCGCGTCGTTGCTACCAACGCCCGACACCAGACACCACCGCACGCTTGTCATCCTGAGCGGAACGCCCGAAGGGCGTGGAGCCGAAGGATCTCTTGCCT
>CBFGRG010000420.1:0-3470 GCA_965651105.1 uncultured bacterium
ATCAGTATGCTCCTGTTCGCCATCGCGAACCTGGTGCCGGGCAGCCCGGTGCGGAATCTCATCGCCCAGCTCGAGAGCCATATTCGCCTGACGGAGGCGGACATCGCGCGAATCGAGGCATACTTCGGCCTCGATCAGCCGCTGTACTCCCGATATTTCACATGGATCGGCAATGTGCTCCAGGGTGAGCTCGGCGTGTCCATGCTGACGCACCAGCCGGTCGACGAGCTGATCATCCAGCGATTGCCCAACACGCTGCTGCTCACGGGCACGGCGTTCGTGCTCGCATTGCTCTTCGCCATTCCCATCGGCGTATATGGGGCGGTACGACGGAACACCTGGTTCGATCACCTGAGCACTGCCGGTGCAGTGTCCGGCTATTCGATCCCAACCTTCTGGCTTGCATTGATGCTGCTTCTCCTGTTCGCGGTCAAGTTCCAGGAGTGGGGCTTGCCAAGCCTGCCGTCAGGAGGCGCATACGACGTTCGCGGTGGCGGCGGCTTTTGGGATCGAGTGGAACATCTGATCCTTCCGGCGTTCTCCCTCGCGTTCGTGCAAACCGCCCTCTGGACCCGCTATATCCGTTCACAGATGCTGGAAGTGCTCAGCCAGGATTTCATTCGCACCGCTCGCGCCAAGGGCGCGCGGGAGCGCATGGTCATCTTCCGTCACGGGCTGCGCAATGCCGTGATGCCGCTGATCACGTTGATGGGACTGGCCATACCGGAGATGTTCGGCGGCTCCCTGATCATCGAACAAATCTACAACTACCCCGGCATGGGTCAGCTGACCTTCAACGCCGCGATGGGACACGACTACCCCGTGATCATGGGGACCGTGTTGTTCGTGGCGTTCCTTGTGATCATGGGCAACCTGATCGCGGACGTGGCATACGCCGTTGCTGACCCGCGGGTCCGCTTCTGATCGCTGACGCGACACGATTGCGTCACGCCGCAGCTGACGACCTGGAGGCCCCGGTGCCGAGATCAATGAGAAAAAGGGACACGACACATGAGCCGAGCTGAAGCCGTTCGCGTCGAGGCACCCCGAGACGACCCACCCACGCTCGAACGACAGCGCCCGACACGAACCTATCTCGGAATGGCATGGCGTCGGTACCGTGCCAACCCCACCGCCATGGCCGGCCTGGTGGTCCTTGCGATCATGGTCATGCTGGCGCTCCTAGCCGGCGTCCTTTCGGAATACGTAACCGGATTCAACAACCACGAACAGCATTTGGACAAGAGCTTCATGTCCATTGGCGAAGATGGCTACCTGCTGGGCAGCGACGCCTACGGGCGAGATGTCGCCACGCGACTCCTCTATGGCGCGCGGGTGAGTCTCGGCGTCGCGGGACTGTCGATCCTAGGTGCGATGGCCATCGGTGTGACCTGGGGCCTGGCCGCCGGGTATTTTGGCGGCTGGCTCGACAACCTGTTGATGCGAGTTGTCGATGTCCTTTTGGCGATCCCAACCTTGTTCATGCTTCTGCTGATCGCCTCGATGTGGACGATGGGACCACTCGCGCTCGCGTTCATCATCGCCTCCCTCGGATGGCAGACAGTCTCGCGGCTGGTGCGTGGCGAGGTGCTGTCGCTGCGGGAGCGAGATTTCGTCGACGCGGCCCGGGTCGTTGGCGCCAGCAACCGCAGGATCATGTTTCGCTATATCCTGCCCAATGTGACACCGACCGTGATCGTCTGGGCCGGGCTGACTGTGCCGAGCCTGATCCTGTGGGAAGCCAGCCTCTCCTACCTGGGACTGGGCATCCAGCAGCCGACCCCGAGCTGGGGCAACATGCTGAGCGACGCCCAATTGGTATGGAGCTATTCAGCGACCCTGGTCTTCCTGCCGGGCCTGGCGATCTTCATCACCGTGTTCGCGATCAACCTGGTCGGCAACGGCCTGCGGGATGCTCTCGATCCCCGCCTCGGCAACTAGCGATCCGACGGGTTTTCGGCAAATGACTGATCAGGGGCCGAGACGACGCAACCTGCCAATCGGGGTCAGCGCAGCGACGATTCAATCACCGCCCATACGAATCGGCAACTACCAGGCATTGGAGATCACCACCATGAAACCATCCGAAACGACGTCGCCTGAACGAGCGGTCCTGTCACCAGCCGAGCTGGCGAACCTGAGCATCGTCGATATCCAGACCATGACCTTTCGGTACACCTCGCACACCGGCCGCGATACCAAGGGACACGGTCATCCCTCCGAGCCGCATGAGGCGCTCAAGACCGTCACGCGCATCCGGACAAGCGCCGGTGTCGATGGCTACTGCCTCGGCGGCTCGCCGGAGACCGCCGCGGTGGCCATGCGGATGGTCGGAGACATGAATCCGCTCTCCCGCGAGGCGATCTGGACCGAGTTGATGCATGCGCAACGGCTCGAGCGCCGCGCCATGGATGACCGGAACCTCGCCGCGATCGATTGTGCCCTGTGGGATTTTGCCGGTCGCCTCACCGGCATGCCGGTGCACCAACTGCTGGGAAGCTCTCGCGATTCAGTGCCCGCCTACGCAAGCACCATGTGTGGCGACGACATCCCGGGTGGGCTGGACAGTCCCGAGGCGTACGCCGATTTCGCCGCCGCCTGCGTGGCAGAAGGATATCCCGCCTTCAAGATGCACACCTGGATGGCGCCATACGGTCCCGACCTCGATCGCGACATCGCTGCCTGCCAGGCCGTCCGCGAGCGCGTCGGCCCGGACATCAAGCTCATGCTCGATCCGCACCACGAATACACCCGCGAGGAAGCGCTCCGCCTTGGGCGAGCGTTGGAAGAGCTCGATTTCCATTGGATGGAAGAGCCGATGAACGAGTACAGCATCTCGTCCTATATCTGGCTCACCGATCAACTCGACCTGACGATCGTGGGACCGGAAACAGCCGAGGGGCAGATGTACACCCGCGCGGAGTGGATCGTGCGCGGTGCGTCAGATGTGTCACGCGTCGGAGTCTGGGATGTCGGCGGAATCACGCCGTCAATGAAAGTCGTTCACCTGTGCGAATCATTCCGGGTGCGGTGCGAGGTCCATGGTGGTGGCGCCGCCAATCTTCAGGTCCTCGGCGCGATGGGCATCCCGGGAGAATTCTATGAAAAGGGGCTGCTGCACCCCCATGTTGATTTCGATGCGCAGTCGCCGTGGCTCAAGACGCCGATCGACGCCATCGACGAGCGCGGCAACGTCGCCATCCCCCAAGGGCCAGGACTCGGTGAAGACCTGGATTGGGATTTCATCCAGGACAATATGGTGACCGACTGGGCGTAGCAGAACGTCGCGTGCTGAACAGCAACGACCAAAGACACGGCCGCACGAAATGTCCCGGCCGCGCGAGCAATATCAGTCGGCGGCGGCGACGAGGTAATCCGCGACAACGAAGCCCGTCTCGCCGCTTTCGACCACCTCCACCGGATACCACCTGTACCCGTCGGCCTGGATTGCCTCGCCGGTGATCTCCAGC
>CBFGRG010000421.1:0-3457 GCA_965651105.1 uncultured bacterium
CGGGGTGCCAACAATCCTCGGGTGGGACAACCACGAGCGCCAGTGGCACCTCGCCGATCCGGAGATCGTCGACGAGGTGGCGGCGCGAACGGCAGATATCAACGCGCTGTTCGAGGAACCGACCGCCGAGCTGCTGGACCGCTACGGCGTCACCCTGATCTACATTGGCCGCCCGGAGACGCAGGGCGTCCCCGGAGTCGAGCCATCGACGACGTGCGCGCCCGGCCCATTCCCTAACACGGCATCGCCCGACTTCCCCGGCGAAGGCTGGACGGAAGTCTTCAGCGACGACGGCCTCCGCATCCTCCGCCGAGACGCCACAACGTAACGCCGGTCAAGCGGTAGCCCCGGATGCAAGACCCGGGGCTACACAATCACGTCGTGGTGAGCGACCTACGAATCCTTCAGGAACAGCTCCACGACCGGCACCAGCACGTCCGGACGCTGAATCGGCAGATCGATGGTGGCCACACCCTCGAATCCAGGCATCGCCGTATTCTGGGCCTGCGCGTGCGGGTCGGAATCGGTCACGAAGACCTCCGATGCATCATGGAGCAGCTGCGCGTACTCGATCTTCCCGGCCATGCCCGGCAGGTGGACGTGCCGCATCGGCCAATTGAAGATGTGAAGGTAGAGCCGATTGCCACGCCGCGTGTAGCGGCAATCGACCGGCGCCTCGACATCATCTGCCGCGGTCGCACCGTAGATCGCGCGCCCGTTGACACGCATCCACTCGCCGATCTCGGCCAGCGTCTCCTCAGCTCGGGGATCGAACTCGCCACGGCCGGTCGGCCCGACGTTGAGCAGCACGTTGCCGCCCTTCGAAACCGAATCGATCAGCATCTGAACGAGCATCTCCGGCGACTTCCAGTCGAGGTTGTCACGGTGGTATCCCCAGCTCCCGTTCAGTGTCTGGCACGCTTCCCAGACCACACGCTCGCCGTTGCGAGTCGGCCACTCGGCCGGTTGATACTGCTCCGGAGTGACGAAATCGGCGCTCTCCGGGTAGCCGATGCGGTCGTTGAGAATGATGCCGGGCTGGAGCTCGCGAACGAGCTTCTCCAGGGCCTCCGAGTCCCAATCCTCCTTCGTCTTGTTCGGCGGCGTGAAGTCGAACCACATGATGTCGATCTTGCCGTAATTGGTGAGCAGCTCACGCACCTGTCCGTGCAGGTACTCGCGGTACTTCGCGATGTCGCGCGGCCGCTCCCAAAAGGCGTCGTCGTCAGCCTGCGGGTGAACCGGGTCGCGAGTGTACTCGTCGTGGTGCCAGTCGATCACCGAGTGATAGAAACCAACCTTCAACCCCTCGGCGCGGAACGCCTCGACGAACGGGCCGATCAGGTCCTTGCCATACGGCGTGTTGGTGACCTTGTAGTCGGTCAGCTGTGAGTCGAACAGGCAAAAACCGTCGTGGTGCTTGCTGGTGATGACGGCGTACTTCATGCCCGCCGCCTTCGCCTGCCGCGCCCAATCCCTGGGATCGTAGAGATCCGGGTCGAAGTGATCGAAGTACTTCTGGTACCCCTCGGTCGTGAACGTCTCTCGCTTCTTCAACCACTCATGCCGCGCTCCGGCCGAATAGATGCCGAAGTGGATGAACAGCCCGAAGCGATCGTTGACGAACCAGTCGGTGCGTGCGCTCATGGAAATCAGGTCTCCTCAATCGAATCACGGGCCGAGTTTCGGCCTGTTACGGAAGGGCCCTGCCGATACGGAAGGGGTTGATTCACCCGCAAGCTGGCGACCCTGCTGCGCGGATCCGGCCTCTACGGATTTCCGTAGTACGGCTCCCCTGTCGCCACAATCGGGTACTCCGGCAGCTCGCTGCCCGGACGCGCCCACGTACGCAGCGCGTGCGGTGGCGTCCGCTCCCACGGCTCGTCACCGGCAAGCTCGAACGCGAACCCGATCGGCGCGGGGCCGGGATCGGCGGTGCGTACGTTGTACCGATGCGCGCCCTCGCGCTGTCCGGCGACGAGCAGGTCGAAACGAACGAATCGCTCCTCCGCGATGTTCCAAACCGCCTCGCCGGTCATCGTCGCGTCGAGGACGTTGTCGAACGCCCAATCCACCTCCTTGTGGGCATCGCGGAACGCGACGTGCTCGCGAAGCACCACGCCGCCGTCAAGCGCCAGGGTTACGGTCCCATCGCCGATTTCTGTCACCCGCGACGTCATCTCCAGCCGCTCGGCTGAGTCCGGCCCCCAGACTTGCGGCTCGCCACGAACGATGTCGCGAAGATGGAACCGCGCGATGCGCTCCAGCAGATCGTGCGGGACCTGCCGCTGGGCTCCGGTTTCGATCGTTGCGGGCACGAAACCACGAACGTCCTCTGGTCGCAGCCAGACGTGATCGAAGTTCCACTGCGTCGCGTACCGTGCGACCTCTGGCGGCAAGCCGTTGGGTCGCGGCAGGTCGCGCGCCGCCATGCGCAGCACCGCCCCGCCGGTCGGGTAGGCGTCGGCGCCAGCCGCGGCCGGGACTGGTGATGATCCTGTTTCGCTCACCGTCTCCGCCCACCTGGTCTGCGCATCCTGGATGAGCGCCAACGTCTTCTCCGCCTGGAGCGGATTGCCGCTGGCCAGATGCGTACCGTCGGCGGCGAAGGCGTAGATGCCCTGATGGCTGTTTTCCGGCCGGGATCGTCCCTTCATGTGACCCTGAACCGCCACCCCCCGGAAGAACCTGCCGATCTCGTCGTCGACGTTTTGGAGCTTCGTGACGTCATCCGCCACCGGTATGAAATGCTCGGTGATCGTCCGGATCACCCTCGGATCGCTGAAGACCGACTCACGGCCGGTCACGCCATTGTTTCAGGTAAGGCCGAGTGGATTGCCATTCATCGTCCAGAGCAGCACGGGCTTGCGATCCCGCGCGGCGATGGACAGCGCTTCCGGGATGGACGTCCGCCATGGAATCGCCTGCCAGCTCAGCTCATCCGGCCGCGGCCGGATGAAACGCATCATGGCAGCGGCAGTCTCGGTGTCGATGGTCGTGTCGCTTCTGATCTCGGGGTCGAACATCGTATTGAGGGCATCTCCTGTCAAAACGTGTATACAGTCGACGGAAGATACTTGCATTGCGACCCGTCGTCAAGGCAACCATCATCGACACCGCGCCCCGATTGCCGGGTCCGTCACGCCGGATCGGTCGAGCCGGCATCTCGGCAATCGCCTTCGTCGCCCCGGACGAGATCACGCGAGGGCTGGTACCCGGTCTCGAACGCCAGTGTCGCCGCCAGCCCGGCGTAGCCGATGGTTACGTCGGGAAACACCTCGGCCGCGTTGTGGCGCCACGCTTCCGGATCGCGCATGCCGGCGCTGAAATGCGTCAGCCAGAGATGCCCGGCTTCCGCATCGCGCGCAAGCGTCGCCGCCTGGCGAAAGGTCATATGCCCCCACTTCGCCGCCCCCTCCGCGGCCGCGTCGTCACCGTAGGTCCCCTCGCTGATGAG
>CBFGRG010000422.1:0-3456 GCA_965651105.1 uncultured bacterium
CAGGCGTTGTTCGAAGAGGTGCAGCGGGTCGCGCGCCTTCCAGGCCTTGACCTCCTCGGGGTCGCGGTACTGGCGATCGTCATCGTCGGAGGTGTGGGGCTGGAAGCGGTAGAGCTTGGCCTCGACCAATGTCGGCCCTTCGCCGCGGCGGGCGCGCTCTGCGGCCTCGCGGACAACCTGGTAGACGGCGAGGACGTCGGTGCCGTCGACGATCACGCCGGGGAAGCCGTAACCGGCGGCGCGGTCGGCGACGTTGTCGATCGCGACCTGCTTCTCGGCCGGCACGGAGATGGCATAGCGGTTGTTTTCGCAGAAGAAGATGACGGGCAGCTTGTGGATGCCGGCGAAGTTGAACGCTTCGTGGACATCGCCCTTGGAGGAGCCGCCCTCGCCGAAGCAAACGATGGAAACCTGCCCGGTGCCGCGCAGCTTCGCGGCGTAGGCGGTGCCGGTGGCGTGCGGCACCTGGGTGGAGACGGGGCTGGAGCTGGTGATGATGCGGTGCCTGCGCGAGCTGTAGTGGGCGGGCATCTGGCGGGCGCCGGAGGTGGGATCGGGGGCCTTCGCCAGGGCGGCCATCATCACGTCCTCGGCGGTGAGGCCGAAGGCGAGGCTGAGGGCGAGATCGCGGTAGTAGGGCAGGAGGATGTCCTTCGCGCGGTCGAGCGCGAACGCGGCGCCGACCTGCGCGCCCTCGTGGCCCTGGCCGGAGACGATGAAGGCGGCCTTGCCGGAGCGGTTGAGCTGCCACATGCGCTCGTCGAGCCCGCGCGCCAGCGCCAGGGTCTCGAACATCTCGCGCAGCGTCTCGGGGGGCAGGCCGGCGTCGCCGGTCGAGGAGGGCGCCACGGTGGCGGTGATGGTTCCCGCGCCGACATCGACGCCGTCGACGGGAAGGTGGAGGGAGTCCGGAGGGGTGGAACGCCCCGCGAAGGCATGGTGGACGGCCCTGTCCGAAGCCCCGGTGGTGTCGATCGCCATTGATCGCTCCTTTTCGGTTGTGCGAGAAACCGGGAATCCGACGGCGATCCGGCGGGATCCGGGCGCGCGCGGCGGGCTCTCGCTTGAGGTGTACGGACCGATTATAGCGTATGGCTATGGCGCGTCGGTCCAGGGGCGACATGGAGCCGCTCGTTGCCTCGGCGTTGCGGCATCACGGGAGGCGACCCATCGGAAAGCGCATTGTATGCCTCGATTCGGAATCAACCGGGCAAATCCTGCAGGTGGTCGAGGACCCACAGGTCCGGATGGTCGATGATCCCCGCCAGCTTCAGCGACTCGTTTAGCTCGTCGGATTGCGAGTAGAGCCTGGCCCGGCGGAAATCGTCCCAATCGAGAAGGATCACTATCTCGCCCGGATCGTCAGCGTTGCGAAAGATGCGCCCGCCTCGGCACCCGTTCGCCCAGCGGGTCGGGGCCTGCTCGTCGAACACCTGCCTCCAGGAGGGGTAGTCCGCAATCCGGTGGCGAATCAGCAGCGCTGACATCAACGGTTCCTTCCAGTCACGCGGTAGCCAACCCTGATCCGGCGGGGCAAAGGAGCTTAGCTCGTCCAGGTGGAGGGATCGCGTACCGCCTCCACGACCATGCGGATCGCCTCGATCACGAGCTCCGGCTGGTCCTGGTGGATGTTGTGGCCGCTCTCCTCGGCGACGATGTGTTTCGCGCCGGGTACAGATTGGACAACCCTCATCTGGTTGTCGAGCATCACCTGCTCCATCTCCTCCACGGACCATGTGGGGAACGGCGCCTCGAATGGAATGCCGTGGGTGAGCACCACCATCGGCATCGGCTGCAGCGGCGTTTCCCGGCGCGCTCGCCGGACCTCGGCCATATTGGGATCGTCCTTCAGGGGAGCGGTGAGGAGGAACTCGGCATCCGGGTAGGCAGCTTTCAGCTCCGGATTCTCGGCCGTCGCCTGCTCGAACATGGCCCAGTCGTCCGGTGAAAGCACCGCCCGGAACGCATCCCACACGTCCTCTGTCGTCGCGTCGACGAGCACGAGGCCCGCCACGTCGTCGGGGCGAGTCATGGCGTAGTACTTCATGAACAGGCCACCCATGGAGTGACCGACGAGGACGTAGGGACCGGTCTGACCCGAGCCGGTGAGCACCGCGTCGACATCGGCCGCCATGTCCTGAAACGTCCGCGGCATGGGCACGGGATCGCTGCGACTCGGATAGAAAAGGGGGCCGTACGGCTCGAGCGCGGGATTGACCTCGCCGATGGTGCCTGGACGGTCGTACGTGAAGACATGCGTGAGCTCGGCCACCGCGGGGAACACCATCCGGCGCTCCCCCTCGGGTTCCTGCAGGTCGCGGCTCCAGACATCCGACCGACCGAGCAGGCCGGCTTCGAGCACGACCGTGGGGCTGCCGGATCCAGCGCTTTCGACGTAGAGCCCGCGGCCACCGATATCGACCAAGCCAGTGAAGTCATGCGCGGTGGTCCCGGCTTCCGAGGTTTGCGCGCGTGCAGCGAGCGGCACCCCGCAGGCGATGAGGGTTCCGGCAGCGAGTACCTGTCGGCGAGAGAACGTGTTCTCGGCGAAGCGCCTGGCGATGAGGGCAGAGCGAGGTGTGTCCATGGATGCCTCCTGATCGAAAGCGTTGATTGATGAAGCCCCGATGCCAAGCAACGCTGAATGCGCGCGCAAAACGCCGATATGCTCTCCGCGGACGGGCTATCGCGTCGCCGCCCGGCAGTTGTCCTGACACTCCACGAGCACCGCGTTGCACTGCTCATCCCAGTAGGCCATGACCTCATGGTACGGAAGTGACGCGTCCGGACTGCAGGGTACGCACTCGATGGCTTCCCACGAGAAGCAATGATCCTGAGGGCCCATCGAGCCCCGGAAATCGCGATTGCCCGGATTGCCGTAGTAGCAATAGATATCGTAGTTGGGGCAGTCATCGATGAAGAGTTGAGCCGCTCCGAATGTCGGTGCGATCCCCTCCAGGCCGGTCGGCACCTCGGTGAATTCCAGCTCCAGTGTCTGTCGCCAATGTGCCAGCACTTCCACGTCATATGTGACCCCGGAGCTTGCCGCGTCGTAGATTGGGTTGAAGAGCTCAACCACGGCGATATCCGACTCTCCCGGCGAGGTCTCGAGGATCAGGGCGGCATTCGGCGGGTTGTCGTCGAGAAAGCCGAGCCCATCGAGAAACTGGTCCGTCGGCGTCGTGCCGACAAAGCGGTCGGGACGATCCGAGAAGTAGATCGTCTCGCCAACCCCCTGCTCGAGGGTGACGGTGTACCGCTCTTCATGGTCGGTCGTCCTGGCGATGCGCCCCCGCTGGAAGGTCTGGATGAACATCATCAGCGGGTGCTTGCGGCGCTCGGAAGAGGTGGGCTCGGGGGTTGCATCCTGCGCGCGGCTCGATCCGGCGACATTTGCGATCGCGCCACCAGTCAGGGCGGCGGCTCCCCGGGCGAGCGCCTGACGGCGCGACAGCG
>CBFGRG010000423.1:0-3451 GCA_965651105.1 uncultured bacterium
AAGACGCGGGAGACCGGAGCCAGCGCGACCGTGCCGGCGGTCGCCAGGGCGAACGTGCGACGGTTCATGCGAAAGGTGTTGATGTCCATGTTCACTATCCCTCCATGAGGTGTGCGAGTGGCACGTGCCACCAGATCGATCCGCATCTTCATTGCCGCCTGCGGCGTGGTACCACGGGCCGAATCGCCCATTCGGGCCGGCTCGTCAGGTCGATACGTCATCCGCCAGCAGCAACCCGCTCGACGGCGGTTCCAGGCCGGCATCGAAGCTGTAACCGGTTCCGTATACGGTGCGAATGCAGGTTCCGGGCAGGCCGGCGTCCTCGAGCTTCCCGCGCAGCCACGACATGTGCACGTCGATCGTGCGCTCGTCGACCACGACCTCGCTGCCCCAAACGGCGTCCAGCAAGTCTTGCCGGGCAAACACGCGGCCGGGCTCCAGCGCCATCGCCGCAAGCAGACCGAACTCCTTGGGACGAAGGTGCAGCTCGACATCGCCGACAAGCGCTCGCCGGCGATCTGGCTCGATGCGCAGGGGGCCACGGCGAATGACGGCGGGAGGCCGCGCCGCTGGCACCGCCCGGCGACGCAGCGCCGCCCGGATGCGGGCGAGCAGCTCGCCGAGCGCGAACGGCTTGACGACATAGTCGTCGGCGCCGAGCTCGAGCCCATCGATCCGATCCTGCTCCTCCCCGCGAGCGGAGAGCATCAGCACCGGCATGCGCAATCCGCGAGCGCGGATCTGACGCAGGACCTGGAAGCCATCGATTCCCGGCAGCATCACATCGAGCACGATCAGGTCGAGCCTTGCGCCCAACCCGCGTACCGTCTCGAGCGCCCGTTCGCCATTGTCCGCCACGTGGACGTCGTACCCCTCGCGCCGCAGGTTGAACCCCAGCGTGCTGAGCAGGGTCGGGTCGTCCTCGACCAGCAGGATTGTGGGTTGCTCGGATCGCTCCACCAACCGAACCGCCTCTCACACCATCGAAACCCGGTGATGGCGCCGCATCGGCATCCATCGCTATCGATGGTATTCATGGCTGGTGAAGCTGAGGTAAGCGGTTTGTAAAATCGAGGCAACGTGTTGGCAAGGGGAATGTAAAGTGGCGAACCAGGTGTCTCAGGCTGGTGGAGTCAACGCGGGGCGTCCCCAGCGTCACGCCGCCGGTGAAGCTTCCGGCGTGGCTGCCGGAACCTCTGGCACCTCCCCGGCGAACACCTCGGCGAGGTCGGGAGCAATCGCATCGAGCTCCCGTTCGGGGTCGATCTCCACATCGGGCGTCACGCCGACACCCTGGAGCGGCCCTTCGCCTGGTGTGAACCACTCGGCGACGGTCAGCCGCAGCGAATCGCCCGAGGTGAAATCATAGACGCGCTGCACCGATCCCTTGCCGAACGTCTGCTGGCCGACGACGGTCGCGCGTTCGTAGTGTTGAAGCGAGCTGGCGACGATCTCGGCGGCGCTGGCGGTGTTGCCATCGACCAGCACGATCAGCTCTCCATCGAACATCTCGGCACCGTCACCAAGGATCGGCATCTCGACCATCGCGCCCCCGCGCGGCCAGGTATCCTCCAGCAACGCCGGTCCAACGCCCGAATCGACGAAGCGGCCGATCACCTCGGTCGCGGCGGTTACCCACCCACCGGGATTACCGCGCAGGTCCAGCACCAGGCGCTCTACCCCGTCCTCCCGCGCGAGTTGTAGTGCGGCGTCCAGCTCGTCAGGTGTCGTGCTGGCAAACAGTGTGATCTGGATGAAGGCCAGGTCGTGCTCCGGAAGGAATCGGTAGCCGACGGTTTTCTCGCCGGTCGCGATCCGCTCGCGCGTGAGGGTGACGCTGTACAGATCGTCCCCGGGCCGGCTCACCTCCAGCGATACGTCGGTGCCGGCCTTGCCCCGCAGCAGCGATGCCGCGAGATCGACGTCGCCCTCGGGGATTGGGGTCGCGCCAACGGTCTCGATGATGTCGCCGACGCGAAGATCGGCCCGCTCGGCCGGGGAATCCAGCATCACGCTGACAATCTCGACCTGGCCGCTGTCCGCGCCGATCGAGACCCCGATGCCCTCATATTGCCCAGTCAGGCGCGCCGACGATGCGGCCGCTTCCTTCGGTGGAAGGAACGCGGCGTGGTCATCGCCCGATGCACCAAGCATCCCTTCAATCGCATGGCGCTCGATCGTTGCCTGCCATTCTTCCTCACCAACGTCGTCGACCGGGCGATAGTAGGAATCGCGCTCCATGAGGGAGATGACCGCGCCCAGCTCCTGCCAGGAGCTGTCGAGCACGACCTTGTCGTCGTACCGCTGCCGTTCCATCAGGAGGCCGGCGGTGGCGCCCGCGAGGAAGACGATGACGACGAGGCTGGCGATCCAAAGCGCCTTGAGCCAGCGGGGCAGTCCCCGCTGGAACTCCGGATCATCGTAAGATTCTCCGGGCTGCGGCGAAGGGGTCATTGAGTTCTCTCCCGTTCCTCGCGAGCCGGGATGTCGATGTGGTAGCGAGGAGGCGTCGTGCATGCTGCTGACCGTAGATGTCGGGAACACGAACACGCTTTTTGGACTTTTCGACGCCGTCGCGACGGAGCCGAGTGTGACCGTGCGCGCATCGTCCCGTCGAGACCGGATGCCCGATGAATGGTACGCCATCCTCGAACCGGGTCTGCGGCGTCAAGGCGCGAGTCCAGCCGATATCGACGGCATGATCATCTCGAGCGTGGTGCCCGGCGTGACCGAGTGGTTGCGGGAAATGGGAGACACACTGCTTGCAGTCGAAACGCTGGTGGCGCGTTCGACAGCACAGCTCGGCATCGACGTCCACACAGACAACCCGGCCGAAGTCGGCACCGACCGCGTCGTCAATTCTCTCGCCGCCCGCGAGCGCTACGGCGCCCCGGCGATCGTGATCGATTTCGGCACCGCCACCAATTTCGACGTGGTCGACCCGGCGGGGCGGTACGTCGGCGGCGCCCTCGCGCCTGGACTTGTCGTGGCCCTGGAAGCGATGTCGAGCCGGGCGGCACGGCTCTTCTCGGTCGAGCTCGACTTCCCGGCCCACGCGCTCGCCGCGAACACGGTCGAAGCCATGCAGTCAGGCCTGATGTTCGGTTATCTCTCGCTGGTCGAAGGGATGATCGCGCGGCTGGAAGCGGAGCTCGATGGCGAGCCAACTGTCGTTTCGACCGGCGGTCTCGGTGCCCGGTTCGCCGCCCACTCGACGATGATCGACCACCACGATGAGTTCCTCACCCTCTACGGCCTCAAGCTCGCCTGGGATCACCTGAGATCGTAGGGGCGCTCAGCAACGACACCTTTGCGGACGCCAAACCGTAGGCTCGAATTTTGATATCCACCGTAGACTCGGATTTTGATATCCGAGTGATCTCGCCAGCCTCGATTGGCAATTCCCGTAGATAACCTGGCGCGAACACCCGTCCAGGGATATCTGCCGGTC
>CBFGRG010000424.1:0-3437 GCA_965651105.1 uncultured bacterium
GTCTATCGTGGCGAAGCTCGCGTCATGATCGAGAAAAACGGCATCCCGGTCGGTGTGCTCGTCTCGCCAACTGAGCTTGAGGAGCTTGACCGACTGAATGCTCGACGGCAGGAACAGTGGGCTGCCGTCGATCGCTTGCGTCAGGCGTTCGCCGATGTCGATCCGGACGAGCTCGACGAGGAGATTGCGCGAGCGATATCAGACGTCCGTCGTGAGCGCAAGGAGCGTCACTCAGCCGCCAACGACTCGGCAGCATGAGCCGCGTGCCGAAGGTTACGCTCGATGTCAACACGTTGGTATCCGGGTTTCTCAAGGGGGGCGGGCCGCCAAGCACGATCATTGACCTCTGGCGGTCAGGACGATTCCACGTATGTCTCTCAACACACATCATCGAAACGGTGGAGAAGATTTGGGAGCGTCCGTACTTCGTCGCCAACTCCGATCGAATAGACCGGGCGCTTGCGATCGCATTGATGGTGGATGAACAGGAAGAACCCATTATGCCCGACCCCTCAGTCACAGGCGTCGCTGATGACGAGGAGGACGACCTGGTGCTCGGGACCGCCGTCGCGGCTGGTGCAGATTTCCTCGTTACCGGCGACACGGGCCTTTTGCGTATCGGCGAGTACCGCGGCGTGAGAATCGTCACGGCGCGGCAGTTCCTCCTGTTGATCGGTGAGGACTGACTAGATCCCCAGCACCGAGCTGCCTGCCCGGCGGACCTCCGTCGCGCCGCGATAGTGCCCGCTCGCCGGGTCTCGCGAGATGAGCTGGACCGCGCCGCCAGCGTCCCACGGTCCTGCCACCTCGACGTCGTGACCCCGCGCTCGCAGCCCCTCGACCACGTCCTCGCCAACCCGAGACTCGATGCGGATAGTCAGGTCGTTCGCCGCAAACTGGCTGCCCATCGTGAAGCGCGGCGCCTCGATCGCTTCCTGAACATCCATGCCGAAGTCGAGGACGTTCACCAGCATCTGCAGGTTCGTCTGCACCTGCCACTGAGCGCCCGGCGTGCCGCCGACGAGTAGCGGCTCGCCGTCCTTGTGCACCAGGTAGTTGTTGAGCGTGTGAACCGGCCGCTTGCCCGGCGCGAGGCTGTTCGGATGCCCCTCGATCAGGTTGAAGCCCTGCAGCCGGCTGTTCATCAGCGCGCCGGTGTCACCCATCACCACCCCTGACCCGGCGTAGAGGCTGTGGATGTACGACACCATCGTGCCCTCGCCATCGGCGACGCACATGTAGGTTGTGTCCGGGTGCGATGCCGCCGGTGCCAGCCGATCCATCGAGCAAGACAGGTCGATGCGGGCCGCCTGCTCCCGCGCGTGCTCCTCGGAGAGCAGGTGCTCGACGGGAACGTCCACGAAGTGGGGATCCCCAAGGTGGGTGGTCTGGTCCTCGAACGCCAGCTTGAGCGCCTCGATTTCGAGGTGGAGCGTCTCGGGTGAGCCGGGGCCGTACTGTTGAAGATCGAATTGCTGCAGGATGTTGAGCGCGAGCAGGACGAGTATGCCCTGCGAGACCAGCGGCTGCTCGAACACGGTGTAGCCGCGATAGTCGATCGAGACCGGGGCGAGCTCCTCGGTTCGATGCCGGGCGAAGTCGTCGAGCTCGAACACCCCGCCGTGCACCTGCGAATAGTCGACCATCTCCCGGGCCAGGGCACCGCGATAGAAATCCTCCACGCCATGCTCGGCCACACGCGCCAGCGTCCTGGCCAGCAACGGTTGGCGCAACGTGTCGCCCACGGCCGGGATTTCGCCGCCGGGAAGAAATACCGCTGCGCTGTGCGGATACTTCCGGTACGTCGGCGCGTCGTTCGTCAGCAGGGAGTGCAGCCGAGCTGTCACCGGGATGCCCTCGGCCGCGTAGGAGATCGCCGGTTCAAGGAGCTCCGCGAATGTCAACGTGCCGAAACGCTCGTTCGCGTGAGCCCAGCACGCCAGCGTGCCCGGCACCGTGGAGGTGAGCAGACCGTCCTCCGGGATGCCGCCGATCTCGCGGTAGTGCTCGAGCGTGGCCCGGGCCGGGGCCGCGCCGCTGCCATTGAGCGCGACCACGCGGTCGTGTGCCGCATCGTGGAGCAGCATGAAGGTGTCGCCGCCGAGGTGGCCGTTGCGCGGCTCGACAAGCATGAGCATCGCGGCGCCGGCGATCGCCGCGTCAACCGCGTTGCCGCCTCGCCGCAGCACGTCGGTGGCCGTCTGGCTGACGAGCTGGTTGACTGACGCCGCCATGCCGCGCCGACCCATCGTCAGGTCCCGAGGCGGCCCGGACTGTTGATCGACCTCGCTCGTCATCACCTGTTCGCGGGTCTGCCCCATGTCGATTCCCCTTCGCGATCATTCCCCGGCTTCTCGTACCCTTGCTCGCAGCCAGTCAGCCATCGTTTCCAGGTAGCCGTCGGCGAAGCCGTTCGGGTCGCCGGCGCGGATGCGGTGGTCCGCCTCCGGGAACACGCGGATGGTGATATCTTCGTTGCCCGCCTTGTCCAGGGCGTCTCGAAAGATGCGCACACTTTCGTCCACCGGCACGAGCGAGTCCCGCTCGCCGAAGATCGCCAGTACCGGACAGGAAATCCGCTCCAGCGCGTCGGATGGATCGTAGGGCTGTGTGAGATTGCGGACCAGGAAGCCCCACAGCCCCGGGTCGACCTCCCCGAAATACTCGAACCCCGGTGTGCCGCGTGCCGGCTCCATCACCTTCGTCACGAAGGTCGCGTGGGGCATGCCGGCGACCGCGGCGGCGTGGATGCGCTCCATATAGGCGATTGCCTCGGCCACCTCCGCATCGCCGGCGCCGGACTGCCGCAGGGTGTGTTCGACGCCGTACAGATCTTGCACGATCGCGTCAACACCCGGCCCGGAATTGATGATGGCGAAGGCGAGGCTCGGATCCCGCGCCGCGACGATTTGCGCGATCCAGCCGCCCTGGCTGTGACCCCAGACGCCGACGCGACCGGCGTCGATGTCCGCCCTCTCGCGGAGCCACGACAGCGCGGCGAGCGCCTCGTCCGCCCGGTCGAAGAAGGTTTGCTCCTGCCAGTCGCCGGTGGATGTGCCGACGCCGGGCTTGTCCCAGCTCAGCACCGCGAGCCCGGCGCCCAGGAAGGCATCGCGGATCGGCGGGAAGTAGCCCCACGCGTCGCGGTCGTCCGGACCGGAGCCTGCCAACATTGCCAGCGCCGGGTGCGGCCCCGGCGCGTCCGGCAGGTGCAGTGTCCCGTCAAGCGCGATATTGCCGAACGGGATAGTCACGTCGTGAGCTGATGACATGAGGTGCTCCGCAATGGTACCGGCGTGCGCATCGTCAGCGAGCTGCCGCGCTCTCTCGCCACTCGCGATCGAGGATCGCATAGACGAGTTCGCTGCCCCACTCGCCCTTGAACCACTCGTTTTCGACCAGGTGCGCCTCGCGGCGCATGCCCAACCGCTCCATCA
>CBFGRG010000425.1:0-3400 GCA_965651105.1 uncultured bacterium
ACCGGGCAGGCTAGAGATCCTTCGACTTCGCCCCCTGCGGGGGCTTCGCTCAGGATGACAAGCGTTCGTTGGAGCCTGGTATTGGACGTTGGTACGCACGCCGGTCACCCGAATATCAAGCGGTTCCACGGTCAGATGCCCATCGGGCTCGCAACCGGGTACGCTTGCGGGAGCGCCGGATCGGCGGCGCGGGCAGCGTCGTGGCGGATCGGGACGTGACTGAAGGCACAGGGGTGGACACCGCATGGCGGCGGGCGGCGTGGCAGGTTGCCGGCGGGTACTTCTGGTACTACGGCGCCATCGGTGTCTTCGTTCCGTACTTCGCCCTCTATCTCCGCGAGCTCGGTTTCGGCGGGTTGCAGGTCGGCATCCTGACGGCGCTGCCATCGATCGGCGTCGCCGTCGCCGGTCCGGTGATCGGCGCGACATCTGATGCCCGTGGCATCCACCGGTGGGTGCTCCGGATCGGACTCGCCGCCGGCGCGGCACTCGCCGCCACAGGATCGCTGCTCGACGGGTTCCTGGCGCTCTTCCTCGTCATGACCGGTCTCGCGCTGGCGCTGGCGGCGATACCCTCGCTGCTCGACAGCTACGCCGTTGTTGCCGGTGATCGCGCGGGACGCTCCTACGGCGCGATACGGGTTTGGGGTTCGGTCGGCTACATGCTGGCGGTGCTCGTGGCCGGCCGGCTGATGGGTGAGGATGTCTCCTCGCTCGTGTTCGGTGGATACGCTGCCTGCATCGCGGTTGCCCTGCTGGTGATCGCGGCGCTGCCGCGCCTTGGCGAACGGCGATCTCAACCCGTGCTGACGGGCATCGCTGACGCGGTCGCCAACCGGTCGCTGGCGGTGCTGTTGCTGGTCGCCTTCCTGATCTCGACCGGCACGGCGGTGATGAACATCTACCTCGGCGTTCATATCGAGGGCATCGGCGGCACGGCCAGCCTGATCGGACTGGCCTTCGCCGTGAGCGCCGCCAGCGAGCTACCGGTGATCGCACTTGGTGGCTGGTTCCTCGCCCGGCTTGGTGCGTTTCGGCTGGCGGTGCTGGCTATCGCCGTCTATGCCGCCCGGTTCGTCGCGTTCAGCGTCATCACCGATCCGGAGCTGGTACTCGGCGTGCAGGTGTTCCACGGGCTGTCGTACGGCGCCTTCCTGATGGCGTCGGTGACCCTGGCGCACCGGCTGGCGCCGCCGGGACGTGCGGCGACGGCGCAGGCGTTGCTGACGGCGATGTCGTTCGGGTTCGGCGCGATCGTCGGCTCGCTGGTCGCCGGGGCGTTGCTCGACGTGATCGGTACCGCCGGTCTCTTCGGGGTGGCGGCGGCGCTGATGGTCGTCACGCTGGTCGTGCTGATCGCCGGCAATCGCCTCGCCGGCCTGGACGACCCCCGACAATCCTCATGAAAACGCGCCCGGATGCGGAAGCCGGACACCCATGCGGTTGACAACGCGATGTGGACGCTGTCATGATTGGCGCGGGACCATGATGTCCATGTACGTACATATCGCATCCAGCAGGCATGGGTCGTTATGCAGGGTGGCAGCTACCGGGTGTTTACCCTTCTCCTGATCGTTCTCGTTGCGCTCGGCGCCTGTGTTTTCGCGACGCCCGCAGTCGCCGCGGATCAGACCAGGCGCAATTGCAGGGTGTCTCACGCGAAGCCGGCCCGCGATGTTCCCGCGTGGCTCGCCGAGCCGGGCGAGGCGCTCGTCACCGTCGGTGGCGTGAACCTGCGCGCCGGCCCCGCCACCGACTGTCCGGTGATCGGGACGCTCGCCTTCGGAACCCAGGTCAAGATCACCGATGAGCTGGTGGAGCACGACGCGCAGCTCTGGCGCAAGGTCGCGACGCCGCTCGGCGAGGGGTACACGGTCGCCACGGCCTACCAGAGCCTGCCGGCCGTCGCACCCGCCTTCGTGCCGGTGTTGATGTATCACCATATCGACTACAGCGGCGGACGCTACTCGGTTAGCCCCGAGGTCTTCGCCGCGCAGCTCGCCTGGCTGCGGGACAACGGCTACGTTTCCATCACGCCGAAGGATCTCTACAACGCCCGCTATCACGGGATGCCGCTGCCGGCTCGCCCGGTGATGCTGACGATCGACGATGGCGCTCCCAGCACGATGACCTTCAAGCAGCTGATGGACCAGCACGGGTTCCGCGGCGTCTACTTCCTGCCGAACGCCACCTCGCTGACGGCGGGCCAGATCCAGGAGCTCGCGTATTCCGGCGAGGTCTGCGGGCACACGGTTTCCCACGCTTCACTCGATCGCCTGGACTACCACGGCCAGTACGCCGAGGTCGCGAACAACAAGGTCTGGCTGGAGGGCATCGTTGGCGGTCCAGTGACCTGCTTCGCCTATCCCTACGGCGCCTACAACGACTTCAGCAGGCAGGTTGTCGCCGATGCGGGATACCTGACGGCGTTCAATGCCTGGGGCGGAGTGGCGGTGATCTCCCCGGACGCCGACCCGTATCACATCCTTCGCTCGGAGGTCTATGGCGGCTACGATTTCGACACGTTCGTCGGCCTCGTGAACGGCTACATCTGATTCGGCCGCGGCCGAGGTGTGGCTGGCGAGTTATGTCGCTCGATCGATCCATGCAGGAGCCCAGCAATGTCCACACACGCCCGTACCAATGCGTTTGCCACCCGGATGTCCCGCCGCGCCACGCTCAGGGCCGGTGTCGTCGCCGGGCTGGCTGGTTCATCTGTCCGGCCTGCTACTGCCCAGGAGAGCACACCGGCGGCGACACCACAGGCCGCCAGCGAGGCACCGGCAGGCGTCATTCCCCTGCCTCGAGCGACGACCGTGACCTCGGGGGCACCCTGCATCATCACCGAATCGTCCGGGATCGAGGCACAGGACCCCGTGCTCCAACCCATCGCCGAATGGCTGGCAGGGGAGTCGGCACGGCTCGCTTCGCTGCCACTTGCCGCGACTGGTGGGTCGGGTCCCGCCATCGTCCTGTCTCTCGACGAGGGGTTGGCGTCGGACCTGACGACATCGGGAATCCGGGCGGATGGCGTCGCCCCTGATGTCGAACGCCACCGCCTGGACATTTCGGAAGATGGTGCCTGGATCGTCGGTGCGACGCCCGAAGGTGTCTTTCGCGGCGCCACCACCCTGCTTCAGCTCCTCGTACAGGGTGTGGATGGTGCCGGCGCGACGCTGACCCCGATTTCGATCACCGATGCGCCACGATTCGCCTGGCGTGGTTTGAGCGTGGACGTCGCGCGGACGTTCTATCCCGTGGACGCGGTGAAGACCGTCATCGATCTGATGGCGCTCTACAAGATGAACGTGCTGCACCTCCACCTCACCGATAACGAGGGGTGGCGCTTCGAGGTGCCAACCTGGCCCAACCTGACCGCGAATTCGGACCAGCCCACGGA
>CBFGRG010000426.1:0-3391 GCA_965651105.1 uncultured bacterium
CTTGGGCTCATGCGTGGTGGTGCCGCCGCGCGGCATGACACCTCAGGACTGCGCGGCGTAGAGGGTGCGTATGGTGACGATCTCGCCGCGATGCTCGGCCTCGTGCTGCATCAGATGGTGGAGCGCCCATTCCGGCGAAATCGCATATCCCCAATCGGGCAGCTCGCGCGGTCTGCTCATGTCGTCTTCGGTGAATTGGGAGATGTGCTCCAGGAACCTGTTCCGAACGGTTTCGAGGCGAGCCCGGTGCTCGTCGATCGATACGCCCGTCACCACGACCAGCTCGCCATTTTCGTCCCGGTCCGGCCAGGGCAGCAGCGCCATGAGGTCGGGAAGGTAGTCATCCAGGCCGAGGATGTCGATGCACAGGTAGTCCGTCTCGATCAGCGCGGTGTGATAGAGCAGCGTGCCGATCGAGTTCTGCAGGCCGGGCGGTGTCCAGTCGAGCTCTTCCTGGGTCGTGCCTTCGAGCGCTTCGAGGGTCCGGCGCCGGGTGTCCTGCATGGCCCAGAGCCAGCGTCCAAGCTCGGGATGCGATGCCGGGAGTGGGGCGACGACGCGCTGGTCGAGGTCAGTCATGACACATCCTTTCCCGGCACCAGGCCGGCCGTGAGAAGGGCGATACCCTGACAGGATATCGCCCTCTCGTCATGGATGTGTTGCAGCGTGCAGGCGAATCACCGAGGTGAAGGTGGCTGCAGCCTGACCGGAATCACGTTCAGGGCAGGTCCGGCAACACCCTGCCGGTGCCGGGTCAGGTCGCCGTCTCATGTCCGGGCGCGAGTGTCGCGGGCTGCTCGGGGACGTCCCGACAGGTGTCCGCGATCCAGCAGCCGAGGCTGACGATGTGCGCGGCGAGGCGTTCGCGCCGGGAAGGACGACGCAGCTCGGGCGGAATCGGCCCATAGAGCCTGCGAAGGTCCCTGCGGTGGGCCTCGATGACAACTGGCATGTATTCGAGCTGGATCATGGTGATTGGTCACTCCTGGAATGAGTGTCGGTGCGTATGTGCGTGTGGGATGGGTTTGGGGCGTGTGCCGAGCATGGTGGGTACTCCCGTTGTTGCGGTCGATGTCAGGCGATGGATTGGCCTGCCGCCGGGGCGATGTTCTGGTTGAGGTGGAAGAGGTTGGTGGGGTCCCACTCGGCCTTGATCTCGGCCAGGCGTTCGTAGTTGTCGCCGTAGGTGGCGCGGATGCGGTCCTCTCCCTCGTCCATCATGAAGTTCACGTAGGCCGCCTCCGAGGAGTGCGGGTGCAGTGCCGACCAGTAGTCGCGCACCCACTCCCGGTGCGCCGGCAGGTTCGCTCCGTCGCTATCGATGCCGGCGATGATGTGGGCGAATTTCGCATCTCGGTGGGCGAACGCAGTCGCATCCGGAGCGACATCCTGCACGGCGCCGTTGAGCGGATAGAGATGCATCAGCGAGAGGAAGTTCGGCACCTCCGGCCCGCGCTCGATGTGGACGTCGATCGCCGCGTCGGTGAGCTCGTTGACGAAATCGGCCTTCCAGTAGTGATGCAGCCCGTGCGGCAGCAGGTCGTCGAACATGCTGTTCAGCGCGGGGTAGGGGATCGGCCCGGCGAGGTCGAGCGCGACAGGTCCGGCCTCGCGGATTGGCTTCACCGCCGCCTCCGCCTCTTCGGCCGGACCGGTCCAGGCGACCACGATCGCGCAGGCCTTGTGGCCGACCAGCGGCTCCGGCACGAACGGCGCTGGTGGCGCCTCGTGGAATCCGAAAAAGGCGCTCAGCTCGCGCGGCGCGTCGGCTATGAAGTCGCGGTAGAAGCGAAGCACGTCCCCGGCGACGTGGGCGGGGTAGAAGAGGGGGCCGCCGTAGACCGCCGGCATCTCGTGGAGCTGCAGCTCGACGCGGGTGACGACGCCGAAGTTGCCGCCGCCGCCGCGCAGCGCCCAGAACAGGTCCGCGTTCTCGTCCGCACTGGCGCGCACGAGGCGGCCACCAGCGGTGACGACATCCATCGAGCGGATATTGTCGACGACGAGGCCGAACCGGCGGGTCAGATGCCCGAAACCACCGCCGAGCCCGAGGCCGGCGACGCCGGTGGTGGACACGACGCCGCCTGGCGTCGCGAGCCCGAACGACCACGCGGCGTGGTCGACGTCACCCCAGGTGGCGCCACCGCCGACCCAGGCGATTTTGGATTTGGGATCGATGTGGACACTGTTCATCTGGCGCAGGTCGAGCACGACGCCGCCGTCGTTCGCGCCGAAGCCGGCGACGTTGTGTCGTCCGCCGCGGATCGAGACGTCGAGCCCGCGCTCACGGGCGTAGGTGATGCCGGCGACGACGTCAGCTTCGTCGCGGCACATGAGGATGACCGCCGGATGGCGATCGATATCCTGGTTGTACACGAGACGGGCGTCGTCGTAGGCGGGGTGATCCGGAGTGACGATGGTGCCGCGGCTGTTCCGGGCGAGTGTGTCGAGGTCGGTACGAGGGTCGATCGTTGTGGCCATGGAAGGGCCTCCCTGAAGATTGGAGCGAGTCGGGACAGGGGTGGTCCCGACCCGCGGTTGGTGGCTTTTGGCGTCGAGCGCCGCATGATGTCCCTACATGGTCGGTGTGGCGTCGTCGACGCACTGCGTCAGGGGCTCGCCGGTGGTGATCAGGCCGGCGATGAGGACGGTGGTGTCGCCATCGCTGAGATTGGCGGCGCTGTGGATCATGCCGGTTTCGATGAAGCCGTCACCGGGGGCGAGGGTGTATTGCTGGCCTGGCTCCATCGGCTCCGGTGTCGATTCGGCACTGGCTGGGCCGCCGCGGTTGATACCCATCTCGCCGTGGCTGGAAATCATGAGGCCGAACGAGCCCGATTCGATGGTGACCGCGAGCGTGCCTGGGTGGGTGTGGTCGCCAATGGTGCCACCAGGGCCGAGAATCACGCGGACCAGCACGAGCGTCTGGCTGCCGTCTCCGACCGGGGTGGCGTTGAGCACCTGGCTGCTGACGTTCTCGACACAGGGGAGGTCGATGGGCTTCGGCGCCGGGACCTCCTGGGCGGCGGTGGCGGAGAAGAGACCCAGGATCGCGATGAGTGCGACGATCAGGGGGAAGCGGAAACGGGAACGGTTCATGAAGCAACTCCTGGCGAGTGATGCTGGGACGGTGCGCGGACATCGTGTCCGGCAGGGTCCACCTTAGGGATCGCCGGACCGCGCCACATCGACTGGATTGCGCAATTGGGGAGCGGGAAACCGAGGCAGAAGCTTGCGTAGTTCTACGCAGAGCGATGCGTTGGATCCGAAGACCCGGGCCGATGTGCCAGAGTGGATTTTGTCGAGCGAGCTGTGAGTCGGTTCTCGCCATCAATAGACGCTGTCATCCTGAGGGTCATGCCGCGCGGCGGCACCACCGCGCATGAACCCC
>CBFGRG010000427.1:0-3387 GCA_965651105.1 uncultured bacterium
CAATCAACACCCCCAAACAACACCTCGAACACCACTTCCGTGTCTATTCCGGCATGCCCAACGATCCCTATTCTCGCGGCAGGCGAACGAGAGGAGCGAACGTCGCCCCAGGGTTCGTCGAGAAGGAGGACATCGTCGACCGCACGCACCCCGGGTCTTCACCGACACGCCCGCAACGGCAGGGAGCCGGCCATGCCACACACGCCACCCACGACGACCGAGCCGGACCAGCCGACGATCTATCACATCAGGGTCAGGGGGCATCTGGATGCTCGATGGGAACGATGGTTCGAGCCCATGGCCATCGCCCGGCAGGACAACGGCGACACGCTCCTGGCGGGACCGATCATCGACCAGGCCGCCCTCCACGGGGTCCTCAAACGGATTCGCGACCTGGGTCTGCCGCTGATCTCGATGGAGCGCATCGAGTCCGAGACACCCGGGTCCAGCACCGAAGGGAGAACGACATGAACACCAGCATGCTCAGCCGTTTGGCCGGAGTGGCCGCGATGGCATCCGGAATCCTCTTTATCGCCATCCAGGCGATCCACCCATCCGACGTCCTCTCGTCCGTGGACACGAACCGGTGGCTGATCGTCCACATTCTCGGCGTCGCGATGTGCCTGTTCGGCCTGCTCGGCGTGGCGGGAATCTACATCCGGCAGGTGAACGCGGCTGGCTGGACCGGCCTGGCCGGATATCTCCTGTTGACGCTCTTTTACACCTTCAGCCTGGGCTTCCAATTCATCGAAGCCTTCGTCTCGCCGGCGCTGGCCACCGCGTCGCCGGAATTCGTGGAGGACATCCTCGGGATCGCCAGCGGCGACGGCAGCGAGATGGATCTCGGCGCGCTTCCAACGGTCTACACCATCACCGGCGGCATGTACCTGCTCGGTGGCGTGCTGTTCGGCGTCGCGACCTTCCGCGCCGGCGTCCTGCCGCGACCGGCGGGCGCCCTGCTGGCGATCGCGACCATCCTGCCGGTCGCGGGAGCGGCGGTCCCTCACCCGTACGACCGAATCTTCGCCGTGCCGATGGGGCTGGCGCTGGCGTGGCTGGGATACGTGCTGTGGGCCGAGCGGCGCGAAGCCGCGACACCGGCCCCTGCCAGCGACAGCGCCCGTCTCAGCCCGGCAGGAGCCGAATAGGAGTCGCCCCGACATCTGGACCATCCGCGTCTCGCCACCATGAACGGAGAACGACATGAACGCCAGCACCCTTGCCGCATCGCTCCCCGGCGCCCGCATGGACCCGTACCGCAGAATTGCGCTTTACACTGGCCTGTTCTGGGTGCTCACCTACATCACCTCGATCCCGGCCCTGCTCCTCTTCGACCCCGTGATCAACGACGCCAACTACATCGTCGGCGCGGGTGACGACAACCGGATCTTCCTGGGGGCATTCCTGGAGCTGATCCTCATCATCGCCAACATCGGCACTGCCCTTGCGCCGCTCGCGATCCTCAGGCGGCAGAGCGAACGGCTCGCCTTCGGCTTCCTCGCTGCCCGGATCATGGAAAGTGTCTTCATCGCCGTCGGTATCCTCAGTGTCCTCGCGGTGGTGGCGATGCGGCAAAACGGCGGCGGCGAAGACCCCGCCTCGCTCGTCATCGCCGGCAAGTCGCTCGTCGCGATCAAGGACCTGACGTTCATGCTCGGGCCAGGCTTCGTGGTCGGCATCGGGAACGGGCTGATCATGGGCTACCTGATGTACCGGTCGGGCCTCATACCGCGCGGCCTGGCCATGCTCGGGCTCGTCGGCGGTCCCCTGATCTGCGCGGCGGGAGTCGCGATGATGTTCGGCGTCCTGGAGCTTGGCTCCCCGATGCAAATGATCGTAACCGTCCCGGAGTTCATTTGGGAGTTGTCGCTCGGCATCTGGCTCATCGCCAAGGGGTTCAACGCCTCGGCGAGCGTCCTGTCCGCCCCGACGGTCGCGCCTCAGGCGGTCCCCGCCGACTAGGCGGAGACGCGGCGCATCTATCGGGGCGATGATTCAAGGCTCGAACCATCGCCCCGCAATCGGGAAGGAGTGACATCATGACCGACCTGTCGATCGTTCGCCTCTACCTGTTGCGCGCGATGTACGCCTTCATCGCCATCGGGCTGGCTATCATGCGGTGGCCAGAGCTGCTGAACCGCCCCGCGGACGTCCCGCACATGGACGCCGTCGTCACCAGCATCCTCGGGGCAGTCTCGCTGCTGGCGCTGCTCGGCATCCGCTACCCGATCCGGATGCTGCCGCTGCTCTTCTTCGAGCTCCTGTGGAAGGTGATCTGGGTGGCGCTCTGGGGGCTTCCGCGCTGGGCCGCCGGGGACCTCGACGCGGCTGGTGAGGAGATCCTGGTCAACTGCCTCGTGGGCATCGTGCTGGTGCCGCTCGTGATGCCGTGGGGATTTGTCTTCGACCGGTACCTGCGGGCTCCCGGCGATCCCTGGCGAAACCCGGCCCACCGGAGCGAATCCGCAGCACCCGCGCACGCGGCGAACGAAGGGAGAACAGCGTGAGCACGAGCACCCTCACCACGGGACTCCGAGCGGGCCGCGCGGGCACGGACCGAAAGACAGCCTTCGTCGTCGGCGTGCTCTTCATCATCACCATCGTCGCCTCGATACCGGCGGTGTTCCTGTACGACCCGCTGCTGACCGATGCCGATTACGTCCTCGGCGCGGGAGCCGACACGCGGATTCGGCTGGGCGCGCTCCTCGAGATCGTCACCGCCGTCGCCAACATCGGCACGGCCGTCGCGCTCTACTCCGTCGTGCGGCGGCAGCACGAGGGGTTCGCCATCAGCTACGTCGCATCGCGCGTTCTGGAATCGACCGTCATCGTCGTCGGCATCGTCAGCGTCCTCTCGGTCATGACCCTGCAGCTCGACGGCGCGAGCGGCGCGGAAAGCGGCTCACTGGTCGTCGCCGGACAGTCGCTCGTGGCGCTGCACGACTGGACCTTCCTGCTCGGACCCGGCTTCTGCGCCCCGATCGGGAACGGCCTGATTCTCGGCTACCTGATGTACCGATCCGGGCTCGTGCCACGGCGCATGGCCCAGCTCGGACTGGTCGGCGGCACGTTGGGTCTCGCGTCGGCGACCGCGATGCTGCTCGGCATCTACGACATGACCTCCGTGTGGGCGTTCATCGCGATCGTCCCGGAGTTCGCCTGGGAGGCATCGCTCGGCATCTGGCTCGCGGTCAAGGGGTTCAGCGCCTCGGCGCGCGTCCTGACCGCCCCGACGATCGGTGCGCAACCGGTCGCCGCCGATTAGAAAGTGCCGCTGCTCATCACCACCGGAGCGGGCGCATGACGCCCGCCCCGGTGTGTCCGTCCACGCTTCGGTTGCATCGGCCACGTCCGAGGGGCATCATGCTTCCATTGCCATTGGCCCGT
>CBFGRG010000428.1:0-3385 GCA_965651105.1 uncultured bacterium
TGCTGGCCCGTTGCGATGCTATCGATTGGGAATTGAATCAGAACGCCGGGACGTAATCCGGGTCATGCGGGCGGATACCGCCCTCGGGCGGGGTGAATCCGAAGGTGTCGGCGAGGTAGCGGACGACCTGCTCGATCACGTCGTCCGGGGTCGAGGCGCCGGCGGTGACACCAACGTTCGTCGCGCCCTCCAGCCAGTCGGCCTGGATCTCGGCCTCGCTCTCGATGTGGTACGAGGGCACGCCGCGCTGGTTGCCGACATCGGCCAGCCGGGCGGTGTTCGAGCTCTTCTTGCCGCCGATGGCGAGGATGACGTCGACTTCGTCGACGAGCCGCTTGAGCGACTCCTGCCGGTTGGTGGTCGGCTCGCAGATGGTGTTGCAGAGGCGGAACTCGCCGCCCAGCGGCACCACCATCGCCTGCAGCTCGTTGGCGAAGACCATCAGCTCGTCGATGTTCTTGGTCGTCTGGCTGACAAGGGCGACCTTGCGCGGCGGGGTGACCTTGCCCTCGCCCTCCTCGCCCCGCTTCGCGTTCCAGGGCAAATCCTCGATGTGCTTGGCCGCGACCGACTTGCTGGTGTTGGCCCAGTTGAGGATGCCCCGCACCTCGGGGTGCCAGGAGTCGCCGTAGACGACGATGTAGTACCCCTGCCTGACGAGCTTCTGGGCGAGGCGCTGCACCTTGGTGACGAGCGGGCAGGTGGTATCGATCATCTCGAGACCGCGCGTTTTCGCGTCCTCGGTGAGCTGCGGACCGTAGCCGTGGGCGGTGATGGCAACGCGCTTGAAGCCCTCGCGCTCGGCAGCATCGAGATCGGTCGCGCCCTCGACGCCACGGGCGCGGAGACGCTGGACGACCTGGGGGTTGTGGATGATGTCACCGATCGGCGCAACCCGGCTTTCGGGGTCGGCGGCGTCCTCGATGATATCGAGGGCCCGGCGGACACCCCAGCAGTAGCCGAGCGTATCGGCGACGACGATACGGCGCTCGGTTTTGGCGGCGTCGGCGGTGGCGGTCGAATTGGCCGAGATTGACGTCATGATGCGGCTGTCCCTGTTGACTCGGGGCGAAGGTGCGGGCGCCGGGCCGAAGTCCGGCGAAACCCGACCGGTTGCCTCAAGTATAGCGATCGGGGTGGGGCGGTGCGGCAGGGCCGTGCCGGTTCGTCACGATGCGGCGTAGCGGGCGCCACGCGGGCTGGTTCGGAATCCTAACCGCAACGGGGGTCTGTCATGGACTCGTTCACCGCTACGGCAGGAAGTAGACCCAATCGTCGGTGGCGAACTTCTCCCGCACGAGGCGGTGCATCTTGGCCTCCTCTTCCGGTGTCAGCACGTCGTCGGTCAGGCCGTACTGGCTGCGGAAGTAGCCGATGAAGTGATTGATGACATCCTCGCGATCGAGCTGGATCTGCTGTTGCAACGGACCGACCCGCTTCTCGGCCGAGCGGATGCCCTTGTCGCTCAGCTTCTCCTTGCCGACGCGCAGCACCTGCCCGAGCAGGGCGCTGTTCATGCCGTACGCGATCATCGTGTGGTGCAAGACCGCGCCGTGCTTGCGCGCCTGCGCCGCGCCGCCCAATTTGCCGAGGTCGGAGGTGATGTCGTTGAGCCCCTGGTACCAGGCGTTGACGCCAAGCTCGCCGATCGCGCCAATGACCCAGCTGTCGAACATCTCGTACGACTCGGCGAAGCTCATGCCTCTCACGAAGTCATCCGGCACGTAAATCGAGTAGGAGATCGCCCCGTCCGGCAGCGCGAGCATCGCCCCGCCGCCGGTGATGCGCCGCACGATGCCGACGCCGTTCTCCCGCGCGATATCCACGTTCACCTCGTTCTGCACCGACTGGAACCGGCCGAGGATGACCGACGCATCGGTAAATGTCCACAAGCGCAGGGTTGGCTTGCGCTCGCCTCGACCCACCCGCTCGGTCAATACCTCGTCCAGCGCCAGGTTCTCATTGGAGGTAAGTTCGAGCGGGCCGATCAGCTGCCAATCCTGGCTGCGCCAGCGGTCGAGCATGCTCCCGCTCATCGTGTCACCTCCTGAGGGGCGGATTCCTGGGCACGCACAGTCGCGATCGCGATTCCCTCCGGGGAAAAACCGACCATCTCTGTGTCCTCGGGAACGGCATTCGCGACCAGGTCGCGATAGGTCTCGACACTCGCGCTGGCGGGCGCTCCCTCCAGCCCGCTCACGAGCGCGTCCAGCGAATCTTCGGGATAGAGGAAGAAATCGCCGGTGATCCGGACGTTGCGGATCGCCCCGCCGCTCACGTCAAAATCGACGACCACCAGCTTGCCGTGCGGCATTTTGTATTCACCATGCATTCCCAGTTCCCTCGCGTCGTGCCGTCGTTGCCGACCCGGTGTCGCCGATCGCAAGGCGAACGGCGTGGGCGGCATCCTCTCCACTCATTATGGCCCCATTGACGGAGGCATCTACGGTCATATCTGACGCGAGGAACAATCCCGGCACGCCAGTGGTCGTATCGGGCAGGCTTCGGTGAATGCCGGGCGGCTGCCGGTAGAGGGCGAATGGAACCCGCACCACCTCGACCACTCCCGGCTGCGCGATGCCGAGCATGTGCGCGACCGACCGGGCCGCGATGGCGCCGTTCTCGGCGTCGTCGCGCGCCAGCGCCTCGCCGCCAAGCAGGACGGCCGCAAGCAGGTGCTGGCCTGCGGGCGCATACGCGGGCTGGATCACCGAGAGCGGCGCAACGTGGTTCACCGGCTGGCGCCCCGTGCCGTCGAGAATGAGCATGTTGCCGGTTTCCGGGTCCTGCTCGGTGGCGAGATAGACGGTGACACATCCGACCGGCTCGGTGGGGATGGTCTGGATGCCGGTAAGGCGCGCGGCAGCGGGCGGATCCGTGGCGACAACGACCGCCGCGCCGAGAATCGTCTCGCCACCAGCACGAACTCCAGTGACGCGGCCGTTCTCGATCACCAGCGCGTCGACCGGAGTCGAGGTCGTAATGGCGTCGGTCGGCAAGTCACCGGCGAGGGCGCGTGGCAGCGCGCCGGCGCCATCGCGGAGCAGCACCGCGTCGCCGGAGAGCAACATCTTCGCGGTAAAGCGCACGATGCCGCCGCTGAACGCGAGGGATGGGTCGAGCGCGATGCCGCCCCAGAACGGCCGAGCGAAGCGGTCGATGAACGCTTCGGAGAACCCGAGGTGGCGCAGGGTGTCGAGTGCGGAGGCATCAGGATCCGCGTTGGCGGCCTCGGCGGCGGTCGTCCAGGGCGCGCGAGCGAGGCCGGCCGCGACGCGAACCAGCCGGAGGCGGTCCCCGGTATCGAGCACGGGGCTGGTGAGGTCGCGGACGATGCCGTAAGGATGGCGAAGCGGATTGCGGACCGGCACGAGGCGGCTACCGG
>CBFGRG010000429.1:0-3384 GCA_965651105.1 uncultured bacterium
TTTGAACCGGACGTGACCGGCGGCGATGCGACTTGGAGATATCGAGAGTCAGGCGACGTCGCCGTTCACCATGCTCACCGTCATGCGACCCGTTTGGCACCCCATGAGGACGGCGACATCGTCGTCGAGCACGTAGTGGATGCCGCACCACCCGCGCTGAACCCCGGCCTCCACCGCGGCCGCCAGCAGATCGACCTCCGCCTCCGGGAACACCGCACCGAGCACACCTGCCCCGGCGCCCGCCGCCGCCCCGAAACCGCCTGGATACGACGGGTAGGGCGGGGTGGGAATGTAGAGGTTGAGGTCGGGGACGATCGAGATCGGCCGCGCGACCCAGTAGGTGTATTTGGCATCCCAGACCGCCACCAAGGCGTCGTACATCGCCGCGCTGGTCATCGCCAGGACGTTGGCAGCATCCACGTCGCTCAGGTTCTCGCGCTCGATCAGGTCGACGGCGGAGGCAGTGAAATAACCATTCGGCCCCTTGCTCAGCCAGTAATCGATGATTCGCTCCTGCGCTGGCGTGCGCCCCTCGACGGCGCGACGGATGCCCGCCACCTCGGCGTTCCAGCCCAACGTGCCGAAGGCCGGGAACGGGGCGGGGCGGATCGCGTCGCTGCTTGGGAGCACCCACGTCCTCCACGTGCTGGCCAGCGGCACGGCCGGGTCGGGGAACTCTGGCGGAGTCCGCACGTAGTACCCATCGCCTGTCGGCCAGCCGCTGCCATCCCAGACCGCATCCGAACCGTCGTCCTGCCCGCGGGCGACGGCCAGCTCGCCGATTGCGCGGCCGAGCGCCAAACCAGCCTCGATGTCGCTGCGGAAGGCGGCACCCGCCCAGAGACGCGATGTCGCGGCTTCGTCGGCCAGGCCGGCAAAGCCATCGTCAGAGGCATCCGGTACGACGTAGGCGAGCACCGTCGACGCCGCGCCCGCGACCGCGGCGTGAACCGACGGGAAGGATGATCCGGTACCGTCACCCTGATTGAGCGGCATGATTCGGTCGTCGGTCTCGGCGGGCGACGGACGTGCATGCGCGGTCTGTGCATCAAGGGCCGCGACGACCGCATCGTGCATTGCGGTGCGGAACAGCGATTCCGCGCGCACCTCGAAGAGGCTCGGCGGGAAGGTGTCGGTGATGGCCTTGCTTCCCAGCTCGAGCCATGGGATCACGGCCCCCCGACCGGCCCATTTCTCGACGAGCGCGCCTGTTTCGTCCGAGCGCCGCTCCTGAGAGTCGAGAAGCTCGTCGATTTCGACATCGGTCGCGGAGCCCGGCGCCTCCGGCCGGAGCTCGTCCGGGGCATTCAACAACCACAGATGGGTGGCCGATTCCGAAGCAGCATCCTGGCGCCGTCGAGCAAATGCCGGGCTTGTGCCACCGAACGCCAGGCTGCCGGCGAACGTGGTCATGCCGAGGCTGGCCGCGAGACCCATCAAGCGACGCCGATCGATGTGGCCCGTGGTGGTACTGCCCAGTGCTTGCGAGTGACTGTACTCGGATGAACGCATGGTCATATCTCCCTGCATCGAAGCGAATCGCGCAGGCACGTGATTCCCACCGCACCGTATGTGCTGTGCGAACGACAACGACGATCGCGGACCGGTGTACCGATGTCCGTTGCCGCACCGGCGACGTGCCTGAAGGTTCGAACCCGACTTCAAACCTACGAGTTGACCGCCTCCGGGGCATCGGACAAATACACGATTGATGGCGCAGCGGCCAGAATCGGTATTTTGTGCAATACCGGGGATTGCTGACGTTGCGGGGTGGAGCGATCGCCCGAGCGGTGGACGGGTTCAGGCGAGGTTGTGCCGGACTGCCCAGGCGGCAGCGGCGGCGCGTGAGGGCACACCGAGCTTGGTGTAGATATGCGCGACGTGAGTCGCCGCCGTACGCCGGCTGATGAAGAGCGCTTCGGCGATCGCGGCGTCGGTGAGACCGTCAACGAGCAGCCGGAGAACATCGACCTCGCGCGCGCTCAGGCCGCCGGGAAGATCACTCGGGTTCGATGCCTCAGGGTGTGGCTCGGCGGCGAGCGCCTTCGACACGACGACGGCGAGCGGGAGCGCTCTCCCTTCCGCCCAGGCGTCGATCACCGCCTGGTGATCCTGGATTGGGGCGCATGGAGGCGTATCGGTGACCGCGTCACGCAGGCGCTGAAAGTCGCCGAACGAGGCATTCGCGCCCAGCCAGGGCTCCGGCAGCCCGATGGCACGCTGGCGGTTGAACACCTCGCGCCAGAACTCGAAGCCGAGCGCGTCGTTGAGCGCCTCGCAACCGCCAAAGATGCGCGCCGCTTCGGTGTGTCTGCCAAGCACCGCGAGACAGGCGGCAACGCCCGCCAGGCCCTGGCAGGTCCCTCGGACGTTGTGATAGCGCCGCCCAGAAGCGAGTCCGCGTCGATACAGGTCGAGCGCTGAAGCGACATCCCCGTGAATGCGCTCGATATCGGCCAGACCGAACAGCGTCACGGTGCCATAGATATGGCTCTCCCCGATCTCGAACCCTCGTGATACCTCATCGTCACGTACCGCGCGAAAGAGGCGCTCGGCCCGGATGACATCACCCTGTCGCATCGCCACGTGTCCGAGCTCGCAGGTCACCGTCGCGCGGGCATTGAGGACCCAGTCGGGCTCGTCCAGGCGGGAAAGCACGTCGAGCGCTTCCGCGAGTCGTGCTTCGGCGCCCTGATGGTCGGCGGTGCGATAAGCAGGAACGCCGCTGAGAATGAGCGCCTGCACGAGGCCGAGCGGATCGTCGAGCGTGCGCCAGATTGCCAGGCTCGCTTCGGCCAGCGTTCGCGCACGCTCGGGGTTGCCAGCAGTGTTGACGCACCAGCTGAGGACGGCCAGTGCCTTGGCGCGCACGGCATTCGGAATATCCACGCAAGCTTCGAGCGCTGGCTCGATCCAGTCCTGCCCTTCCCGAGGATGGCCAATCGGGATCCAGAGACTGGCAAGGCTGCCCGCCATGCGCAGCAGCGCGACATGGTCGCCACGCTGGCGAAGCCACCCGAGGGCGGCACGGATGTTCGCCGTCTCGGTTCCGAGTCGCGCCAGTCGCGGGCCTCCCTCCGAAGGCTCCATGAAAAAGGCCCAGTCGCTCCATTCGGCCACCTCCAAGAAGTAGGTGGCGTGGCGGTCCCGGGCGGTCGTTTCGTCGTCACCGGCGGCGAGTTGCTCGAGGCCGTACTCCCGGATCGGCTCCAGCATGGTGTACCGCGCGCTTCCGTCGACGGTCTCGGACATCGTCAGCAGGCTGTTCGCGACAAGGGTGTCGATCACGGCCAACGGGTCATCCTCGTCAATCACCGCGGCGGCGGCGTCGAGTGTGAAACCGCCGATGAACACCGCGAGACGCTCGAACGCCAGCTGGGCTCT
>CBFGRG010000430.1:0-3383 GCA_965651105.1 uncultured bacterium
TCGAGCTACCACGCCGCCCGCACCCAGGGCGAGCTGATCGAGCGGGTCGATGGCGACGTATCTACCCTGGCGCGGTTCTTTTCGCGATTCGTCATCAACCTGATTGGCAACGCCCTGCTGATTGTCGTAGTGCTGGCGCTGCTGCTGCGGGTCGACTGGCGTGTCGGTCTCGGGCTCGCTGCCTTCGTCGCGATTGCGATGGTCGCGATGCTGCGCATCCGGTCCTCATCGACCCACCAGTGGTCGGCCGAGCGGCAGGGTGGCGCCGATTTCTACGGCTTCCTTGGCGAGTACCTCGCCGGGTTGGAGGATATCCGTTCCAGCGGCGCCGGGGCGTTCGTGCTGCGTCGCTTCGCTGTCGCGATGCGGACCTGGCTCGGCGCGATCCGCCGGGCGCAGATGCGCGGCTACGCCCTTGTCGCTACCAGCGACGGGCTCTTTGGGCTTGGCGCGGCATTCGCGCTCGGGCTCTGCGCGATGCTCTATCGCGATGGCTCGCTCACGCTCGGTGCGGTCTACCTGATCTTTCGGTACACCGAGATGCTGCGGCAGCCGACCGAGAAGCTGCGCGACGAGGTGCAGGACTTCCAGCAGGCCGACGCGAGTATCGGCCGCGTCGAGGGTCTGCTCGCCGAGACGCCGCGGATCGTGGATGGTCCTGGTGCGGCGCTTCCGGCCGGACCGCTCGGCATCGACTTCGACGGCGTTACCTTCTCCTACGGTGAGGAGCCGGTGCTGCACGATGTGACTGTCGAGGTGCCGCCGGGTCGCGTGCTCGGCGTGGTTGGGCGAACCGGCAGCGGCAAGACGACGCTGACCCGCCTGATACCGCGATTCCTTGACCCCGATGTCGGCGCGGTGCGGCTCGGTGGTGTCGACATTCGCGATGTTCGCCTCTCGGCGGTCCGCGACCGCATCGGGCTGGTGACGCAGGATGTCCATCTCTTCGATGCCAGCGTCCGCGACAACGTGACCCTCTTCGATGAAACCGTCCCCGACCCGCGCATCGTCGCCGCGATCGAGGCGCTCGGACTCGGCGCGTGGCTGCGGGCGCTTCCGGACGGTCTCGATACGGTCGTCGGCACAGGTGGAATTGGCCTCTCGGCCGGACAGGCACAGGTGCTGACCTGCGCCCGGGTGCTGCTGCGCGACCCCGACATCGTCATCCTCGACGAGGCGTCATCGCGGCTCGACCCTGCCACCGAACGGCTCGTCCAGGGGGCGCTCGGACGCTTGCTGGAGGGCCGCACCGGGGTAATCGTCGCCCACCGGCTGGCGACACTCGAGCTCGCCGACGATATCGTCGTAATGGAGGACGGCCGCGTGGTCGAGCACGGTACGCGCCTCGATCTCGCCGCCGCCCGCGATTCCCGCTTCGCCGGGTTGCTCCGCACCGCGGAGGAGGTGACCGCATGACCCGCTACCCCACCTGGCGCTACCTCGCCAGCATGCTTCGCTACGCGCCCGGTATTTCTGCGCTCCACGCCCTGCTGTGGATGGCGATGAACGTCGCCGTGCTGCTGCCGGGGTTGATCGCGGCGCGGTTCTTCGACGTCCTCACCGGCGAGGCGACGATCTCCGGCGGCACCGACGCACTCGTGGCGTTGCTCGCGGTGCTCGCGCTCGGTCGGGCGGTGCTCTGGCTCGTGGCAGGCTGGGTCGAGATCTCCATGCGGTTCACGATGAGCGGCCTGCTGCGCCTCAACCTGCTCCGAAGGGTGCTCGATCGGCCGGGCGCCGCCGCGCTGCCGTGGTCGGTCGGCGAGACGCTCAGCCGCTTCCGCGACGACGCCTACGCTGGCGAAGACGCGCTCGACTGGACCGACGAGACGATCGGTGCGGGCATCATCGCACTGGCGGCCCTGGGCGTGCTGGTCTGGATCGACTGGCGCATCACGCTGGCCGTGCTGTTGCCGCTCATCGTTGTCACGATCGTCGCCCAGCGCGCCAGCGTCGTGCTGGGTCGCTACCGTGAGGCGAGCAGCCAGGCAACCAGCCGCGTCACCGGCGCGATCGGCGATATGCTCGCCGCCGTGCCGGCGCTCCAGGCCGCCGGTGCCGAGGGGCGGGCGGTCGACCACCTCCGCCGGCTCAACCAGCAGCGACGCGGCGCGGTGCTCGCCGACCGCGTCGCAACCCAGGCGCTCGACGCGGTCACCGTCAACATGGTCAGTCTTGGTACCGGCCTGGTGATGCTGCTGGCCGCCGGGAGCCTGCGTGACGGAGGCATGCGCGTCGGTGACTTCGTCCTCTTCGTCGCGTGGCTCGGGTTCATCACCGACTTCACCACCGGCATGGGGCAGTGGATGGCGCACTACCGGCAAACCGGTGTCGCCTTCGCGCGCATGGACGCCCTGCTTGGGAACGCTCCGCCTGAGGCACTTGTGGAGCCGACACCGTTGCACCTGACGGGCCCGCTGCCGGAGGCGCCAGTGCCGACCCGCGTGCCGGGTGACCGGCTCGAAACATTCGCGGCCGAAGGAATCACCTGCCGGCATCCGGGCTCGGACCACGGCATCGCCGATGTCGACCTGTGGCTGGAGCGTGGCTCGCTGACGGTTGTGACCGGCCGCGTCGGCGCGGGCAAGTCGACCCTGTTGCGGGCCGTGCTCGGCCTGCTGCCGGTGGAGTCCGGGACGATCCGCTGGAATGGCGAAATCGTCGATGACCCGGCGGCGTTCCTGGTGCCGCCGCGCGCGGCCTACACCGCGCAGGTGCCGCGCCTGTTCAGCGAGTCGCTGCGCGAGAACATCCTGCTCGGCCTGCCGGAGGACGGGACGACGCTGGCGGCCGCGGTCCACGCCGCCGTGCTGGAGCGGGACGTGGCGATGCTGGAGCTTGGCCTGGAGACGCTGGTCGGCACGCGAGGCGTGCGGCTCTCGGGCGGGCAAATCCAGCGGGCGGCCGCCGCGCGAATGCTGGTGCGCGATCCGGAGCTGCTGGTGATCGATGATCTCTCCAGCGCCCTCGATGTCGAAACCGAGCGACTGCTCTGGCAGCGACTGCTGGCCGACCAGGACCGGACCATCCTCGCTGTCTCCCACCGGCGGGTCGCACTGCGCCGGGCGGATCGCGTCATCGTCATCAAGGACGGCCGCGTGGCAGCCGAGGGACCGCTCGATGTGCTGCTGGCCACGAGCGATGAGATGCGCGCGCTCTGGGCCGACGCCGACGACATCGATTCTCTGGCGTGATGGTTGCGTGGTCTCACCTTCAGCCGACGTCAGGGTGCCAGAAGGTCGAGTCGCCGTAGCCCAAGTCAGCGTCACTCCGAGCGTGTCGAGGAGTGACGCCATCGCATGTCGTCTTTCCATCTGGAACGTCGACATTCACACGCCGCTACGCCCGACACTTGACATCTTGCTCACGCGTGCTAATATCTG
>CBFGRG010000431.1:0-3376 GCA_965651105.1 uncultured bacterium
GAGCTGGCCGACGTTCCCCTCCGCCGGCTGCTGGGAGATCACCGGAGCCGTCCGCGACCACGAGCTGATCTACACGCTGAAGGTGGTGTTCGTCGATTCCAAGCCGCATTCAGCCACACCGGCGGGGTGAGCGACACGAGACCGGAAGAATCGAATGGGGTGAACGCACATCCAGTGGGCTGCCAGACGTTTGACCACACGTTGGCGAAGCCTCACGTAACGTCTGGCTCTCGGGATCCGTGAGAGGAACAGATCACCATGAAGCTCGTTCGATCGACTGTACTGTCCCTGGTCATTGCGTGTCTCGGCATCGCCGCAACGCTGACGCCAAGCGATGTCGCGGCGGGATACTGCGACACCTATCCGGCCACCCCCTATCTCGACGGCACGGGTTGGAACGTGGTCGTCGAGGGAAGCTGGGCTTGTGTGGGCAGCTTCACCGAGGTTCGCGTGGATGTCCGGCTGCTCTACAAGGCGCTGTCGACCGACCCCTACTATTCGATCGTCTATACCGACAGTTACGTGGTGAAATGGAACGGAAGTGGATCGTATTGGGCTGCCGTCCCGGTGACATCCTGTCACGGCCTGTACAAGGTTCAGATGGGCGTACTCGCGAACGATGGCAGCAGCGATGTCAACACTTCGGGAGCGAGATCGCTGGAATCTTGTCTCCTTGCCCCACCGGCGAGTCCTTCACCTGTCGCAGCAGCGTCGTAAATGTCGACTCGCCCCCGGTGGCGTATGTGCCATCGGGGGCAACACACCTGATGAGGTGACCATGAAGAAGATCCCACCAAATCGACGATCGATCGTGAAGGCGATTCTCGGGGCCCGGTAGCGATAGCAAGCGCATGGCTGGTGCCGAGACGCGCATTCGCTGGCGAGGAGGGTGAAGATCAACCGATGGCCGACTGCCCCTGTTGTTGCTTCACCCATGGATGGTCAGACTGCGAAATGCGAGATGGCAAGATGCGCAAGACCCGAATCTGGTACAAATGCTGGCATGTGGGTGGATACCTCTCTAACCCCTGTGGCGAAGATGTCTGCGTGTGCGACGAGTTCGGTAATTGCCCACAGGATTGGTAATCGCGACTCGATGAGAAGAATTGAGTGTGCCGAGCGGATACTGCGGCTCGGGGTGATGTCCGCCCGCTGAGTCCAAGCTACCAGCGACTGGCCACTCTACAGAAAACGACCCCAGATGCCACCTCTCCGTAACGTCAACAGCTCATCTGAAACCGGCATCAAATGATGTCGGTCACGCGCTCGTGCAGCTCGACGCCGAGCCCGGGTCCCTCGGGCACCCGTACGTAGCCATTGGCGTCGGGCGCGAGCGGCGCGGCCAGCAGCCCCTGGAACTCACCGATCTCCAGCGCCGGCGGGTCCTGCAGCAGCTCGATCCACGGCGCGTTGGGCAGCGAGGCGCTCAGGTGCAGGTGCGTGGCGACACCGAGGCCGTTGCCGCCGTGGTGCGGCGCGATCGGCAGGTGGTGCATCTCGGCGTAGGCGGCCACCTTGCGCAGCACGCTCATGCCGCCACAGACGAGCGCGTCGGGCTGGACGACGTCGTAACAGCGCCCGTCGATCAACCCGCGGAACTCGTGGAGGAAGACGTTGTTCTCCCCGCCGGCGATCGGCAGGTCGGTCGCGGCGGCGAGGCGGGCGAGGTTGTCCCACTCATAGCGTCCGAGCGGCTCCTCCAGCCAGATCACGCCGAGGTCGTCGAGCTCGCGGGCGGTGGCAAGGGCTCGGTTGTAATCCCAGGGGATCGTCTGCTCGGCGCCGGGCGTGCCGGGCTCCTGCGCCTGGTTGGCGTCGACCATGATGTCCATCCGGTCGCCGACGGCGTTCCGCACGGCCTCGACCTGGGCGATGTCCTCGCGAATGGTTTCGCTGTGCAGCCGCAGCTTGATTGCCGTGTAGCCACGATCGACCAGGCGCAGGGCGTCGTCGGCGCGCTGCTCGGGCGTGCGCACCTCGACCATGCTGGCGTAGGCGCGGATGCGATCGGTGTGCGCACCCCAGAGACGGTAGAGCGGCATTCCGACGCGCTTGCCGGCGAGATCCCACAGCGCCATCTCGATCGCGCAAGCCATCGGCACCGCCGCCCAGCCGCCGGCGCCGTTGATGATGGTGCGGACGATGGGCTCGATGTGCGAGGCATCGCGCCCGGCAATCAGCGGCGCAACGATGTCGTTGGCCACGTCTGGGGCGCCCCGGCCGGCGCCGACGCCGACAAGGCCGTCCTCGGTTCGAATCTCGTAAATGGTGGCCTGGGTGCCCTGCCACCGGGTCCCGGGCGACCAGGCGGGCCAGACCTCGCCGGTGTAGTCCGTCTTCACCACCCACGCCGAAAGCGACGCGATCTTCATCCCCTCCATCCGCCTGCACCCCCTTCGTTCGCCGCAGCGCGACGTTGCCGCCACGCTTCGTCCCTGCCGGTATGGGCAGACTGTGCCAGCTTTTCGCGAACGCGCAAGACCCGGTCAGCCATCCGCCCCATCGACCGAGGCGACCCAGGCTCTTGTGAGATCGGCGAGCGCGTCGCGACGGGTTTCCACGTCGTCCATGCCGGCGAAGGTGAGCGTGGCGCGGTCGAGCGCCGCCCAGGAGAGCCATCCGGTGGGGTCGTCGAAGCCAAAGCCGTCGGTCGACCGCTTCCTCGCCCCGCGATGGAAGACGAGGCGGAAGGTCACCCGGTCCTCGCCGCTGTGGCAGAAGCTGGGCGCGTTCCATTTGATCCGCTCGGTGATCCCCGGATCGCATCCCAGGATCGTCGCCCGAATCGCCTCGATTTCGGCCACGCGCGGATGGTCGAGTTTGGCGAGGAAGCGATCGACTTCCTCGCTTCGGTTCGGCGGGTACGTCGCGGTCATGCTGACTCCTCAGGGGCCTAACGAACGGTCAAGAAATCGGGCTCCGCAATTTGGTACGTTTTATTGGAGAACGTACGAACCCGCTGGAAGAGGGTTCCCACCATCCATCCCAAGGTCGGGCTCCCCCTCCCCTGGCGGGAGCATCCGAACTGGAGGTCGCAGTGCCGTTCTGGACGGCGAAGCCCAAGCCAGGCGATGGTGCGCCTCTGGAACCAATGTCGGGCTTGCAGTTCATGTGGCGCACCGTGTTTGAGGTCGATCACGCCAACCACCGCTACGCAATCGACACCAACCTGTTCGATCTCGACGGAACGATCCATCTTTACGAGGATGGTCGTCGCATCCAATCCCGGGAAGCACCAGCACGGTTCGATATCGCTGGAGGCAAGATCGAGGTGGACGTCGGAGTTTACGGGCTCACCCGGGCCCACCTCGTTCCGTTGCATGGCAGGCCGCAGATGATGGCTCCCGCACCCGGGACCGCCGAACGATGGTGGCTG